>CAZGNQ010000382.1:0-3305 GCA_964527285.1 uncultured Hyphomicrobiales bacterium
ACGGTGCCGCCCTGCTGCGCCCAGTACATCGGTTTGATGCCGAGGCGATCGCGAATGAGATGCAATTGTCGCTGCTTGCGGTCCCACAAGGCGATGGCGAACATGCCGATGCACCGACGGATCGTCTCCTCGATGCCCCAGGCGGCAAAACCTTCAAGGATTACCTCACTGTCGGACGTACCGCGGAATTTAATCCCCTTCTTCTCCAGGTCACCACGCAGATCGGAAAAGTTGTAGATCTCACCGTTGTAGACCATCACGAAGCGGCCGTCGGCCGAATGCATGGGCTGACGGCCAAGCGCAGAGAGATCAATGATCGCGAGGCGTCGGTGGCCGAGTGCGACGCCTGCTTCCGGGTCACTCCAGACATCACCATCATCGGGGCCACGGTGCACGAGGCGATCAGCCATGGCGCGGGCCACAGCGTTGAACTCCTCCGCCGTGCGCGGCACCTCGGGTCCGCCAGCGGACGACCCCGACGGGACGAAAAAACCAGCGATGCCGCACATGTGCTGCGCCTTCTTTGAGCCTGCGGGCGCCAAGAGACGCCGGACGTGATCGTCCACGTGATGGCTGATCTGCTTCGTGTGGTGTTTCAGAAGTTCGCTGACACAAGCCGCCCACTCTCGGGCGAACTTGCGAAACGAAAAACCACACAAGATTCAAAAGTTTCCAGTGTCCGGAAAGAACCAGAAGTTCGTTCAACGCCTGCCGACAACTGTGACGAACTTCTGGTTCAGGACACTGGGTCGTTGCCCACTTCATCGCGCAAGGCAATGGCGCTAACGCTCCAGGCTCAAGAACGCGACAGCCCCAAGACCGGGCGAACGTCAATCAGGGTTGCAGGTGCGCGGGCACCGGCCTGCCCACAGCCAACGTCGCCAGCTGTGCGCGCAAGGCGTCAAGCGTGGGACCCGGCATCACCCGGTCCAGAATGCGAATGGAGGCCGGCGCACCGGGGCCACCATACATCTGCACGTGCTGCGGCGCGCCCGCTTGCACGGCCTGGCGAGACAGCAGCAACGCACGATAGCCAAACCGGCTGGCAACACGGGCCACCTGGGCATTGACGGTCGCTTCGCCGCCGAACGGCACGGCAAGCGCCGGACACAGCGTGCGGAAGCGGCGTTTGAGCATCCCATCGGCCGTGCCGATCTCGCGATCGAGGCGTTGGTGCGAAATCTGCGAGAGCACGAGATGGTTCAAGGTGTGGTTGCCGAAGGTGACGCTAGCGGTGCCGCCAGTAGTAAAACCGGGGCGCTCGAACGCGGCAACATCGGCGCGCAGGCGCATGAAATCGTTGCGGCCCGCGCGCCGGGCATAGGCCAACGCAAGGTGCGCGACGTGGGCCGATGGCACACCTTCGCTCTTCGACGCCTTGTACATGCGGCCCCCGACAGGGTGCACGATCATACCGTGTGTGGCGCAGAACCGGGCAAAGTCCTCCGCCAGACCCGCCCGATCGATCCATTGAATGCAATGACGCCAGAACACGCGCGATTTGAGCATGGACGCAATGACATACACCGACACGGGCACCCCCACGCGGTCAGCAACCTCGAGCCCGTCGGTGAAGACACTCTCCAGCGCATCGTCGAATGTGACGGCCGCCTTGCCGGCAAGGTCCGCCGCGTCGCACAGCGCGGCCACGGGCACGACGTCGAAGTGATCTGACAGCCAGCGCAGTTGGTCGTTGAGCTTTGCCCTGGAGACCCGGTGCTCTCGCCCACCGTTTGGCGCACCGACGCCGTGATAAACAAGGATCGGGCACAGCGTTCTGCGGCGATCATCGGGCAGTGTCATTCCGCTGCTCCATCCTCGCCAGGCGACCTCGCCACCCCCGTCGTCATCGACACGCTCGCGTTTGCGACCGCATACAGCGAGATGGCAGCCGCGTTGGACACATTCAGCGCCTGCAAGGGTCCGTGGCTCTCAATGCGCGCAAGCGTGTGACACAGATCTCGCGTGCGCTGGCGCAGACCGCGATCCTCTGCCCCCATGGCCAAAACGACCGACCTGCCACCGGCGTCCCGCGCCGCACGGCTGATGTCGGCTGGCCCGCGCTCATCGAGCCCAATGATGTGGGCGCCGGCATCGCCCATCTCCTGGAGTGCGTCGCCCAGGTTGACGACCTGATGGACGCGCACGTGCTCCAGACCCCCGCATGCTGCCTTCGCCAAGGCGCCGGACAGCGGCGGGGCGTAACGCAGCGTCATCACAAGATCGCCAATGCCGAAGACGCTGCAACTGCGTAAGATGGCTCCGACGTTGTGCGGGTCGGTGACGTGATCGAGGACCATCACGTGGTTTGGACCAGGGCGCGCATCCCGCTGCTGCGCCCCGCCGCCCACGCGCGCCACTTGCGTTTCCATCTGCGTTTGCGCGATCCGGTCGAGCAGGTCACCGAAGTCAGGTTCAGCCAGTGGCTCGACCACAGCGGCCACCCCCTGGTGCACGGCCTGGGCGCCGAGACGTTTGGCGATCGCATCGGCCTCCATCACACGTGGCTTTGGCAGGCGCGATGGCGCAGCGTCGCCCGACGGGCGCGCGGCTCCGGCTTCGGCGACGACGGCCTCAACGGCTGCCAGCGCGGTCTGCGCCGCCCACAGCTCACGCACGCGCCGCGCGGGGTTGAACAAGGCCGCGCGCACCGCGTGCCAACCGTAAAGCTTGAGCGTCGTTGAACCCGAAGCGCGTCCGCGTGGCCGCATTGCTGATCATCCTTTTTGCGTCACGCCTCAAACGATGCCCGCCGTGCTGACGCAAGCCCAACCGGGGTCTGGACAAAAGAACAAAACAAGTCTAATAAGAACAAATAAGGACTTTAAGTCCGCAGAGCCAAGGTTGGCGGGCCGCGCATTAACGCTCAGGACCGGTAGATTGATGGAACGAGCTTGGACAAGGTCTCCCACTGCGCCTGATGCCGATGGCACGCCGCCAGCGGTCTTGACGCAGGCGCCAGAAGCTGGTCTTAACCGCGCTCGCTTCCCGCACGGCGTGCTTTGGGTTGGAGGGGTGCCTGAGCGGTTAAAAGGGGCGGACTGTAAATCCGTTGGCTATGCCTACGCTGGTTCGAATCCAGCCCCCTCCACCACGCCACGTCACGCTCCCGCCAACTGCGCGGACCCGACCGGAAGCCGCATACCGTCCCATGACGGGCGCCCGACGACGTTGGGCGGGTGTAGCTCAATGGTAGAGCAGAAGCCTTCCAAGCTTACGACGAGGGTTCGATTCCCTTCACCCGCTCCATCTCTCCTATGAAAAAATTAAAGCGCCTATTGGCGGAAATGCCGTTGGTAGGTTTG
>CAZGNQ010000383.1:0-3290 GCA_964527285.1 uncultured Hyphomicrobiales bacterium
GCCTGGCCGAGCCGTTTGCGGGAAAGGCTTTGGCTAGCGTGGACCCCTATTGCCGCCAGTGGAAGCTGATCGGGCCTGAGCGGTCCATCGGTTGCGTGGTCTATCCGGCGACCGAGATTTCCGAGCCCGGTGTGATCACGCACACCTATGGTGACAAATTCTCGCTGGGAGAGCCCGACGGCAGCATCTCGGACCGTGTGACGGCATTGAGCGAGAAGCTGGAAGCAGGCGGCTTCAAGGCGCCGGTGCTGGACGACATCCGCAGCGAGATCTGGCTCAAGCTCTGGGGCAACCTGTGCTTCAATCCGATCAGCGCCTTGACGCGAGCAACGCTCGATGTCGTGGCGACCGATCCGCCAACACGTGCACTGGCGATGAGCATGATGCGGGAAGCCGAAGTGATCGCCCGCAAGTTGGGCTCAACGTTCCGTGTTGACATTGAACGTCGCGTCAACGGTGCCGCGAAGGTCGGGGCGCACCGGACCTCGATGCTGCAGGACCTGGACAAAGGCCGCGCACTGGAGATCGACGCGCTGCTGACGGCTGTGCAGGAATTGGGGCGGCTGACGGATACGCAGACGCCGACGATCGACATCGTGCTCGGGCTTGTTCAGCAGATGGGTCGCTCGCTCGACGTTTATCCGACATTTCCCGAAACGGCGGGCTGACGCTGCCCCGGCCGCGTGGTTCGAGCGCATGCCAGATGTGTCGCCCATGGTCGGCACATCGCCCGTGTCAGGCACATCGCCAAAGGGTTGAGATCAGCAATGAGGGGGCCCCAGAGTTTCTCAACTTCACCAGCGTGCAGGTGAGAGGCTCTGGATCTTTGTATTTTTTAGGCATTTTGAGACCCAGGTGATGCCACCTGGGTCGGATGAGCTTCGCGAGCCCATTTTTCGCGTGTCATCCCTGGCCTGAAGCGTGCCGCCACCTGACGCTGGTTCAGATGACGCTGCGCTCAGTGAGCGCATCAATGATGCGGTCCGCCGCGACTTCGGGCTCAATTTCGCCCGTCGGCAGATGCAACTCCGGTGTCGCCGGCGGCTCGTAGGCACTGTCCACGCCAGTGAAGTTCTTGATCTCGCCAGCGCGAGCTTTCTTGTAGAGGCCCTTGGGATCGCGCTGCTCGCACAGCTCGATCGGCGTGTCGACGAACACCTCAAGGTACGCGTCCTCGCTGAACAGATCCCGCGCCAGCTTGCGCTCTGCCTTGAAGGGCGAGATGAACGAGACCAACACGATCAGGCCGGCATCCGTCATCAGGCGGGAGACCTCGGCCACGCGACGGATATTCTCCACGCGGTCGGCGTCCGTGAAGCCCAGGTCTCTGTTCAGCCCGTGGCGCACGTTATCACCGTCCAGGATGTACGTGTGACGCCCCATGGCGTGGAGTTTTTTCTCAACGAGGTTTGCAATCGTCGACTTGCCGGATCCAGACAGCCCCGTGAACCAGAGGCAGACGGCCTTCTGGTTTTTCAGGTCCGCGCGCGACTGCGCGTTCACATCAAGCGCCTGCCAATGGACATTCTCCGCCCGGCGCAGGCCGAAATTGATCATCCCGGCGCCAACCGTACGGTTGGTGATCCGATCGATCAGGATGAAGCCACCCATGTCGCGGCTGTCGCGGAAGGGATCAAAAACAAGCGGCTTCGACGTGGTGATGTTACACACTCCCACCTCATTGAGGTGGAGTTCCTTACCGGCGGACTTCTCCAGCGTATCGACATTCACCTTGTGCTTCAGCGCTGTCACGCTGGCTGATGCCGTCTGCACACCGAGCTTGATGAGGTAGGGTCGGCCGGGGAGCAGGGCGCTGTCTTCCATCCAGATCAGGTTTGCGGAAAACTGGTCGGTGGCCTGCGGCCGATCCTTCGCCGAGGCGATGACGTCACCACGGCTGATATCGATCTCGCGATCAAGCGTCAGCACGACCGCATCGCCTTTCGAGGCCGCCGGCAGTTCACCATTGTAGGCGACGATCGACTTCACCTGAGCGGTGCGTGCGGAGGGCAAAACGCAGATCTCTTCGCCCGGCTGGACCGAGCCGACGCTGACCGTGCCGGCGTAGCCGCGGAAGTTCAGGTCCGGACGGCAAACCCACTGAACGGGCATGCGCAGGCCAATGTCCTGCGATTTGCGCCGCACATCGACCGTCTCAAGGTGCGCCAGCAACGTGCCGCCGTGGTGCCAGCTCATGTGCGGGCTGGGCTCGGCGATGTTGTCGCCGCGCAGTGCACTCACGGGGATGCAGACGATGCTCTCAAACCCCAGACCCTCAGCAAAGCGGTTATAATCCTCTGCAATTTCATCGAAGCGGGCCTGCGAGAAATTGACGAGGTCCATCTTGTTGATCGCCAGCACGACGTGGCGAATGCCCATCAGGTCGGCAATGATGGAATGGCGTCGGGTCTGCGTGATGACGCCCTTGCGTGCATCGATCAGCAGGACCGCGAGGTCCGAGTTGGACGCGCCGGTCGCCATGTTGCGCGTGTACTGCTCGTGGCCAGGTGTATCGGCGACGATGAACTTGCGGTGCGGGGTTGCGAAGTAGCGGTAGGCCACGTCGATGGTGATGCCTTGCTCGCGTTCTGCCTGCAGCCCGTCAACCAGCAGCGCAAGGTCCAGATCTTCGCCCGCCACCGTACCGTGGCGCCGGGTGTCGGCCTCCAGGTTCAGCAACTGGTCGTCCATGATGCACTGTGCATCATAAAGGATGCGGCCGATGAGCGTGCTCTTGCCGTCATCGACGCTGCCGCATGTCAGGAACTTCAGGATCGGGCGAGCTTCGTCGGCCGCGCGGTGCTCGATGATCTCGCTCATCAGAAGTAGCCCTCCTGCTTTTTCTTTTCCATGGAGGCCGATCCGTCGTCCTTGTCGATCAGCCGTCCCTGGCGCTCGGAGGCGCGCGCCAGCATCACCTCGTCGATGATCTCGTCGAGCGTCGCCGCCGTGGAGGGCATCGCGGCCGTCAGCGGATAGCAGCCAAGCGTCCGGAAACGGACCATCATCTGCTGGATCTGTTCGTCCGGCATCAGCTCCATGCGGTTGTCATCGCGCATGATAAGCATGCCGTCGCGCTCAAGCACGGGACGCTCGGCGGCGAAATAGAGGGGCACGATCGGGATTTCAGCGTACTTGATGTATTCCCAGATGTTCAGCTCCGTCCAGTTGGACAGCGGGAAGACCCGCATCGTCTCTCCTGGCGCAAGCCGCGCATTGTAAATGTTCCAAAGCTCCGGGCGCTGGTTCTTAGCATCCCAACGGTGGCCCCCCGAACGGTGGGAGAAAAC
>CAZGNQ010000384.1:0-247 GCA_964527285.1 uncultured Hyphomicrobiales bacterium
TGCTTCTGCCAGGAGGCCTTGAAACCGGTCTTCCACGGCAGCCCACTCTGGTTGGTCAGCAGTAAGACCGAAGTCGCCGGCATCGCGTCGATGATCGCCCGTAAGTCGCAGTGGATCGGGATGACGAGGATCTTGCCAGTTTTTTCCTGACGCACATGAAAGATGTCGTCACTTGGGCGGGGGCGACGCATGGCAAGGCAATCGGCTTGACGCTGTTTGATCGCCCGGTGAATGTGGACGAACAGCC
>CAZGNQ010000384.1:257-3279 GCA_964527285.1 uncultured Hyphomicrobiales bacterium
GCGCGTGTTCCTCGAAATAGCGGATCTGCTCCCATGACCACGCCCTGTAGCCGTCGGTCTTGGGCGCAATCGGTTCGACGTCGGCGGCCGGGTTGATGCTGACGTAGTCGCGCGGAATGCCCCATCGCCAGATGGTCGAGATCATTGTGACAATCGAATCCGCTTTGCGCGGCTGCGATGCGAAGCCGGCCTGCATCGCCAGAACGTGCTTGGGTTCGATCATCCGCGGGTCCAGCGCGCCCCAGGCATCGCGGATGGTCTCGCAATGGCGGCGATACTCTGATTGCGTGGACTGCTTGCGGTTCTGGAACTTCGGCGCGTTGATATAGGCGTCGATGAGTGCCGAAACCGTCCCCGCGGCCGAAATCTTGTTATCCGGGAGCCCTGCGAGCTGCCAATAGGCAGCCCAGAACTCGGGCAACTGCGGATCGTTCGGCATGCGGTGACGCGGGCCGGCACGGTCCGTTCCTCGCCCCAGCTGGAAGTAGTAGTAGGGCTTGCCGCGCGCCATCACGCGAAAAACGCCCCTAGGCAGAGCGATCGTCGGTTTGCGTGACACGGCGGATGCCCTCCAGCGCTGGATCGGCGGCAGCGGCCTCTATGGCGGCGCGATTGTCGGCGATAGCCTCGATGTCGGCAAACCGCCAGCGGACATTGTTGCCGATCCTGGCCGGCTCGGGAAGGAGGTTGGCACGCACGAGCACGTCGACCTGGCTCGGCGAGATATCCAGGAGATAGGCAGCCGATTCCCGGCTCACCCAAAGTGGTGTGTAGGGCCTCGTGATCTCTCGTTTAGAGGGCATGGCTGTGGCTCACTTCTCCACGTCGTCAGGGGCTGCGTTCGGTCCACCGTGGCGCTGGACGACCGGCGACCGCCCGACCTTGCGCTCGATGCTGATCAGGCCGGCCTGCTCCAGCCAGGCCAACGCCCGGTATTTGGCGTTTCGGTCCACGCCAAAGAGCGAAGACAGCTGGTTCGTCAGATGGATTGGCCTCGGGGCGCCTTGGGGGCTCAGCAGGTCGACGACGACGGCGATGTGCAGCGCTCGGCCCGGCAATCGCGCGGCAGCGGCCAGCCATTCGAAGCGACTGTGCCGCCGGAGTTGTTCGTGTGTGCATGCGTGTTCTGAGATTTGCTCTGGTTCAGTGCTTGATGGAAGGGAAACACTCCGCCGCCTCTCGTTGTCCTCGCTCACCACCGCCTCCCGTATGGTAGATCTATATGCGTCCGATTGGTGGGACCGTGAGCAGCGAATTCTGACACTGACAGTCCCAATTTCTTTCCGCTCTCAGTCCCAGAATGTTTCCGCTTTCGGCATGAACGATCATCATTCAGGACCGCGCGTCCTTGTCGGCGGACCGAGAATTTTTCGGCGGGTGCCACCGCATAAAGTTTTTGGTGGCGAGTTCGTCGCCCAACGGGTGCAGGGTGATTTCCCAGAGGCTGGCATGCCGAAACTTGATGCGGAACGAGCCACGACGGGTTCGGCGGATGAAGCCCTTTTCCTCCAGTCCCCGGAAGGCTTTCTGAGCCGTGTCCTTGGCCACGTGCAGCGTCAGTGCCGCCTGGCGGACCGAGAAGGCGATCTCACCGTTATTGAAGCCGTTGTACAAAGCCAGGAGTTCGACCAACAAGGCGCGCTCGACGCACCGCGTCGCCTGCCAAGCCGCTGAATTCAGCATCCAATGGGGCAGCTTCACGAATCGGTCAGGTTTGGTGCTTCGGCCTGTATGGTCGAAGCCGCGTCCGCGTTTCCGTTTTCGATTGCCAGACATGCTTGCCGATCCTCGCCAGCGGTGTGCGTTGGCAAGCAGTCTCTAGGAGGGGTCGACTTCGCGCCATGGCGGGCAGGCTTGCGCAACATGACGCGGAGGGGCGGAATTTGCCTGTGAAATCAGTGCCGCATCGCGGTGAACCTGACGCCACGTCTCGCGTCACATGACGGCAGGTCTATAGTGAGAGGAATTCGTCGAGGCTGAGAATTCGCACACTCGGGTTCAACCGATACCCGCTCTCGGTAGTCTCGATCACCGCGTGCTTGCCCCCAAACGGTTGATCTAAGGCCTCGGCCGCTTCGGCCAGAGTTCTTCGAGCCCGAGACACTGCCTGCAATACGGCGCCGACGTCTTCGATCCTTAACGCATCTGCGATTTTTTCCCCTTTCAAAGATCGATAGTTTTGTGACAGCCGACCGGCTTGGTGATCTTCCAGAGACGTTTTGATCAACAACTTGATGATTGGAAAAATTGTTGATCCGCGTAATTCCGGACCGTCCAAGATCCGAATGCTCTGACGCCGTTCGTCCACCGCGACGATGACCGTACCGAAGTCGCGTTGAGGGGCGGGCGTTTGGTCTGGGAGAATATTTGGGCCAGACTCCGTTGCTGAGCCCGCCCCGCCTGGAAGTAAACGCTCCTGCAGGACGAGGGCGAGCAAAGAACTTGGCGGAACATGCCCGTCAAGCAATCCAGATGCGTGGGCCTCGATTGCCGCGGTGAGTATGGATCTGACTTCTTCTCCGTAGCGACGGAAGAGATCGGTCACATTTCTGACCACGCCTTTGCGATCGCTGTTCGGGTAGGCGGGTAGCAGTCGAGCGAGCGGGTCTGCAAAGCGAGCAAGGAAATCCCGCTCGCTGAGCGCCGCGCAGTCGAGCGCGAGCTGGATCGCACCAATGACCATCGTCCGGTCGACCCCATCGCTGCGATGCCCCACCATCAGATCTGTTTCATACCCGTCGGCCTCATCGACGGACCCAGCATCGGCTGCCAGCGTTGATATCCGACGCTGCAGGCATTGCAGGCAAATGCCGCAGTGGGACTGAAATCTCCTGATCGTGTACTGAGACTTGCTGCAGCTGTTCGTTGTCCTAATCAGGTCTTGCTGATCGCTTGCCATCAATCCGCGCACGACCTCGGCCTTCGTTCGCCAGATGAAGGGGTTGTCGACCTCGATTGGCTGCTCGGCTACGAGATTGACCATGTTCTGCAGGAGCACGAGCGATCGTGGGACGATCGCTCG
>CAZGNQ010000385.1:0-3272 GCA_964527285.1 uncultured Hyphomicrobiales bacterium
TATCTCCCGCAGGGGCCGTCCGATCCTGTGCCAACAGCGCCCGTGTCCATGGCTGTCGCGCTGGCCGATAAGATCGACATGCTCACGGGGATGTGGTCGATCGACGAGAAGCCCACCGGCTCCAAGGATCCTTACGCCTTGCGGCGCGCAGCGCTCGGGGTGGTTCGGATCATACTGGAGAATAATCTGCGGCTTCGCCTGTCGGGCGTGCACGGCTTCAGCGACGATCTGCTGGCGTTTTTCGCTGATCGACTGAAAGTGCATTTGCGTGATGCCGGCACCCGCCATGACCTGATCGATGCCGTTTTCAAGCTCGGCGGCCAGGACGATCTGACGTTGATCGTGAAGCGGGTCGAGGCGCTCAGTCATTTCCTCTCTGCCGAGGATGGAGAAGCGCTGTTGGCCGGGACAAAGCGAGCGGCCAATATACTGCGCATCGAGGAGAAAAAGGATAAGGCCGCCTATGACGGCGCGCCAGACCGCGCGGCCCTTGTTGAACAACCGGAAATCGCGCTCTTCGATGCCATCGCATCAGCGCGCATGGCAGCGTCCGCAGCGGTCGCGGATGAGGACTTCGAGGCGGCGATGGCGGCGCTGGCCAATCTGCGCCGTCCTGTCGATGCGTTCTTCGACGATGTGACCGTCAATGCGGACGACGCCGATCAGCGGCGGAACCGGCTTTTGCTGCTCTCCCAAATCAGGGCTGCGACCCGCGAAGTTGCCGACTTCTCTCAGATCGCGGGCTGACCGGTGGGCGACCACGCTGACAATGGCTGCGACAACGCAACGGCTGGCGGTGCTGCACCGGTAGGACACTCGTCTGACAGTGGCGGGCCCACGCCCAGTGGCGCTGACACGCTGATGCGCCTGCGCGCTGGCAGCAAGGCCGACGTTGCCCGTGCCCTGACCCGCATTGAGGTGGCGGCCGATGCGCCGGAAACGGCCGCACTGCTCGATGCCTGCTTGCAAAGCAGCCATGGCGTATCCGCCCATGTGATTGGGATGACGGGGCCACCGGGCGTCGGCAAATCAACGCTCACGAACGCCTTGATCGCGGCCTGGCGTGCCGCGGGCGATACCGTGGCTGTGGTGGCCGTCGATCCATCATCGCAACGCACCGGCGGGGCGTTGCTCGGTGACCGCACGCGCATGTCGGCGCCGCCGGGCGACCCGGGCACGTTCATCCGGTCGCTGGCTTCACGTGGGGCGCTTGGCGGGCTCACGGCACTTGCCTATCCGGCGCTGACGGTGCTGCGGGCCCTCTTCGACAAGGTGCTTGTGGAGACTGTCGGCGTCGGGCAGTCGGAAAGCGACGTGACGACTGTCAGCGACACGGTTGTGCTGTGCATTCAGCCCGCGTCGGGAGATTCCCTTCAGTTCATGAAGGCCGGCATCATGGAAATCCCGGACATTGCCATCGTCACCAAGGCCGACCTTGGCGCACCGGCAGAGCGCGCAGCGGCTGAGGTGCGTGGTGCTTTGTCTCTTTCCGGGGGCGACGCAGGTTTGCACGGTCCGGATGGGCTTAATGCCCCCTGGCAGACGCCGGTGCTGACCGCATCTGCCACCACGGGCACCGGCATCACCGATGTTGTCACCGCCATCGCTGACCACGGTCAATGGCTGCGAACAGCGGGGCGGCTCATGCCCCAGCGGCGCGAGCAAGCGCGCACCTGGGTCCGGCGAACCATCGAGGCTGACTTCGGCGCGCGTGGCGCAGACTGCCTGGCGCAATCCACGGACTGGCTTCAGCGGGCAGAAACCGAACCCTTCGCGACGGTGCGGGAGGCGCGCCAGGACCTCATTGTGGAGCGGCGCAGCGGGCGCGCAGGTTGAGGCCGCCGTGCGCCATCGGCCGCCCATCTGTCGTCGGCAAAGTGGATTGGTGGCAGAACTTTAACCCTTTGTTGATCATAAGAGCCGATGTGACCACCGCCGCAGAGCGCTGACGGAAGGGGCAACATGGCGCGCACGCCGATGCAACCGAAACGCTGGCGGGTTGGCCTGACGCTGCTGGCAGCGTTTGCCGGCGGCTATCTGCTCGCCCTGCCGGCGGGGGATCGCGCGGCGCTTTTCAGCCCACTCGTCGGCGGCCCTGCCGCGCGCACCGGTCCCACAGGCGGCAACGGAGAAGGCGCGTTCGACGGCGTGCTGGCCGCCGTGCAACTGGGCCGAACTGAACCGACAGCGGCGGGCGGGAGCGATGATGGGCAACCGCCCGGCTCAAGCCATCCACCCACATCGCCCACGCCCGGCAGCGACGCCACGGCACCGCAGCCGTCAAGCGCCCATCCCGCTCGGCCACTGCTGCCGCCGCCGGAGGAGGCCATCGCCAGCGCGCACCTGTTCGCCCGCCCCGGCAAGGGGCCGCGTGCCGACCTGGCTGAGGCCATGCTCCAGGAGAACGCGACCGAGGTTGCCAAAAGCGCGCCGGCACCGTCATCAGGTCCGCAAGGGCAGGGGGCGGCATCCGCCACGGCGCGCGGCGATTTTGGGGCCATCGCGCCTGACCCGGCCGCCGGCCGCCTTGCGCTCCTCTCGCCACCACCTGTTCCCGCCACGGACACCCCGCCCCCGAATGTGGTCGACGGCATTGTCCCGCCGCGTGACGACCAGCGTGCTGGCGGCAGCCCGAGCGCTGCCATGTTCATCGCCGCAGCCGCATTTGAGGACACCTATGAGAACTGGGGCCCGCGCCTCAGCCTCACTCCCGGCGCACGCGGCGCACGCGGCGCGGAGGGCCGCCCCGCCAATGCCGGCCTCGACGTGGCCCGCGCGCGCGTCAACGCGGAAGGCGTGCCGCGCTTTTTCGGCGGGCTGACGGAGGAGGAATTCCGCCGCCGGGAACGCCGCTGCCTGGCGGTCGCGCTTTATCACGAGGCGCGTGGCGAGCCTGAACGCGGCCAGCTTGCCGTGGCGCAGACGGTCATGAACCGGGTGCGCAGCTTTTTTTATCCCGACACCATCTGCGGGGTGATTTATCAGGGCGCGCACCGGCGCGGCAGTTGCCAGTTCTCATTCGCCTGTGACGGCATCTCAGATCTGCCGCGCAACCAGCGCGCCTGGGAGAAGTCAAAGCGTCTGGCGGCCGCTGTGACGAACGGCAAGGTCTGGCTGCCGGAGATCGGGCACGCCACGCACTACCACGCGACATATGTCTCCCCGCCGTGGCGCAAGGAGATGCGCCGCATCACGCGCATCGGTGTGCACATTTTCTACAAGGCGGATTTTTCAAAGCGCAAGGCGTCGATCACGTCGGACGCGCCGGTCGA
>CAZGNQ010000386.1:0-3263 GCA_964527285.1 uncultured Hyphomicrobiales bacterium
GAAACGATGCTTGAATGCTCTACAGCGGGTACCGCTAGCGGACGGATCATTGTTCAGGGGAAAACCGGCAGTGTCGAGAATAATATTCATGCTTGCTTGAAATTGACGGCGCAGGCCGGGTTTCCCTCCCAACAGGCGTCACCCCGAGAAATGGGGAGGGTCACGCCGCTTCGGCACACCAGCAGCGGTGATCCCGGCGTGCGCTTGGCCATTGCGACCCGGCTTTTCCCCACCATAACGCGCGCTGCGCCACCGCCTTTGGAAGCCATTCGCCCCCATCCGACACGACGGGCTCACGGGCGGAAACTGCGCGGCGGCATGAAGGATTTCCGCAACACCCAAACCAAACCCATACATTTGGAGGGGGAACATCGTACACGCCGTTGCGCCGGCCCAAGCCGGTATGGACGGTGATGCCTGCGCCCTGTGGGGGGAGGGGTTGACCGGCATTTACCCGGAAATGGCATTGAAATCAGCAGGATAAAGCATTTCGGTCGTGATCGCTGATCACCGGGATGCGCCACGGCGCGCGCGCCACCGCACTGATTCGTCGGGCCTTTCCCGTAGTGCGTGAACCTAGCAAGCCCGAAGGCCAGTCTAGATCACCCATACGCCCCGGTGGTGCGGCCCAATTCCCACAGGGGAAGGGCGTTCAACCGGAAATGCTGTATATCCCACCCATCGATACGGGGCGCGCATCGCGGCGGGTTGTTAAGCGGATGACAACAACCGACCCGGTCCGGCTTGACAGCGGGTGTGGGTAAGCCTTGGGGGCACAGCGATGAGATACGTGGGAGCAGGTTTTGCCGCGACGTTGGCGGCAGCGGCAATGGCGGGCACGGCCTGGCAGGCGCTGGCGGATAATACGGACGAAGGTACGGTGAACGTCGGCGGCACGATCGTGCAGAGCCTGACAGCCACTGCATCGATTCCAAACATCACCATGCCCGATCTGGTACGACCAAACGCGTCTGAAGCAAACACAACGGTTAACCTTCTCTGCGGCACGAGCGATGCGATGAACACCGTACAGTGGGGCGGGGGCTCGGCCGACGGGAACGGCAACCCATTTGCCGACGGTGTCGGGACCGCCACGTCGGCAGGTAACGGTACGCCCGCCAACTCGTCGAACGACGGAGTGGCAGGGGCGCTTTCTACTGGGACGTGCGCCGAGGTCGATGTCTCGGGCGAGCCCAACTTCCATTTTCAAGTAGAGGTGTCAGCGGTTGCTGCGCCGACAACGGGCACAGGCGTGACGGTGGCGGCTGTGACCTGCTATGACGGCTCGACCGGCAGCCCGGTCATCAACACACTGCCTCCGGTACTCGATGCATCGGGCGACCTGACGATCCGTTGTGGCGCGTTGGTCTCTGCTGACTCGACCGCCACGAACTATTCTGGCGCGGACGCGACGGTCACGGTCACCTACGACTGATTTGTCTCCATCTTCTTCTGTGCGTGGCACGGAAGTTGATCTGCGGCTTCGTCGGCAGTGCCCGGCGTTGATGAAGCCGATTTGTCCAAATGAACCGGGCGCATGGACAGGTGCAAAAATGCGGAAACTTGTGCTGGCGGCCAGCGTGCTCGCCCTCTCCACCTCGGCCGCTATGGCTGACAACACTGACCAAGCGACCATCTCGGTCGGTGGTACTATCATCGCTTCGCTGACAGCAACCAACGCAGGCGATATCACGATGCCGGATCTGGTGTCTCCCGACGCTGCTGGCACCGCGACCTCCGTCGAAATCACTTGCCAGAACAACTCCACGACGCCCAGCTTAGTCACGTACGGCGGTAATGGGGGCAACCCGTTTGCGGACGGCTTCACGGGCGAAACGGCTGTTGCGGCCGGCTCGCAGAACAGCGGCGTGGGCAACGATATCGGCACTTGCGGTGTTCTTAACATCACCGGTGAGTCTGGGTTCTTCTATCAAGCGTCGGCCGCTGTGACCACGGCCGCAACCACTGTTGCAAACGTTCAGGTCGCAAGTGCCTCTTGTGCTGACGAAGGCGGCGCAACAATTGGAGGCGGCACTATACAAGCAAACGGCGGAGACGGGGACACGCTGTTCTGCGGTGCAACCGTTGAGGCGACCGATGCAGCTACAGCGGGTGCGTACACCGATGGTGTGATCACCGTGACGGTGATCTACGACTGATCGTCAGTCACGACGGCGGCGCGGCGGCCCACTTGTTTTGTGGGTCGCCGCAGCCCGCACAAAATGCGAAATATTATGCGTTCGCCAGGAAGACAGCCCGATGCTGATACGTAATGTGTTGTCGGCCTTCGCCACATCCATCCTGCTAACCGCATTCGCTGGACCAGCGTTGGCGCAGTCGCTTGGTTTTTCCCCCCAGCGGGTTGTCATTGAAGGGCGAGACCGCTCAGCCTCGCTGGCCCTGACCAACCGCGGCGAAAAAACCAGCACATTCCGCGTGGAGTTGGTGGACTTAATCTATCAACCGGACGGCGGCACGGAAGAGGTAGCTGATACGCCGCCGGGTTACCCGTCGGCCAAGCCCCACGTGCGGTTCAGTCCGCGGCAAGTCCGCCTCGCGCCCGGCGAGACGCAGAACGTGCGCATTCTCGTGCGCGGGCTGAAATCGTCCGACGTCGGCGAATACCGGGTCCATGCACGCTTGGCGGCATTGCCGGACGTGTCGGGCGTACAGGCAAGTGCAGCGATAGAGGGCGCCGTGGCTGGTGTCGTTGGCGTGGCCCAAGCGGTCGCTATTCCGATCATCGTGCGGCGGGGTGATGTGTCCGCCACCGGGCGGATTGCTTCGGTGCGCCGCTCGGCTGACGGTCGCACCCTGGATATGGTTCTGGCGCGCTCGGGCAACCGCTCGCTCTATACCGACTTGGTCGCGCGCGCGCCCGACGGCTCGGAGGCGGCACGGATCAAGGGCATTGCGCTGCCCGTGCCGAACGCGGAACGGCGGTTTTTCTTCCGCTCCTCTCAAATCCCGACCAGCACCTTGCTCTCCGGGGGTTACACCATGGAGCTGGTCGACCGGGACACCGGTGAAGTCCTCGACAGGAAAGCAATAAACTAGGCTGCGCAACAGCGCAGGCGACGATGGAGGAGAATGACGCGCTGGCCCGGGAGGCCGGCGAAGTGAAGTGGGCTGGGGCAGGCACGACAACTTCAGGGATGGTCGTGCAAACGGGGCGTCGAGTATCATGTCAGGTTGCGTGAACGACATTAGCGGCAAGGTTTTGGACGAGAAGCGCCTGCAGTGAGGTGGTGCGACGGCTAGGT
>CAZGNQ010000387.1:0-3261 GCA_964527285.1 uncultured Hyphomicrobiales bacterium
AAACAGCGGAAGAGGTCGTGGCCAACCAGGAGGAAGCCTGCGCGCGCATGGCCCGTGGCATCGAACTGCTGCGCGATAATGCGGCGGCGCGCGACGCGTTTCGCGCGATGAACGAGGCGGTGTCCAACGCTCTCATCCGGCGGCTCAAGATAAAGGATGAAGATCCGGCTTGGCGGCCCTTCCAGCTCGCCTTCATCCTGATCAACCTCTATGGCCTCACCGAGCGCACCGACGACGAGCGCGAAATCGTCGATCTGCTCTTCTTCCCGACGGGCGGCGGCAAGACGGAAGCCTATCTCGGCCTCGCGGCATACAGCATCGCCCTGCGCCGGCTGCGCGCGCCTGGGCTGATGGGCTCAGGCGTCAGCGTGATCATGCGCTACACGCTGCGCCTGCTGACCCTTGATCAGCTGGGGCGTGCGGCGGGCGTCGTCTGCGCCCTAGAGCTGATGCGCAAGAGCGAGGAATGGCGCAGCGAGCACGGCGACTATCTGCTTGGCGACTGGCCCATCGAGATCGGGCTGTGGGTTGGCGCGAAGGGTACCCCGAACAAACTCGGTAAGAGGGGAGACAGCGACGACCGCTCAGCGTACATCCGCGTCCACCGCCATCAAAAGGACCCTCGGAAGAACAGTGCGCCCGCACCAATCCGCGAATGTCCCTGGTGTCGCGCGACTCTGCCGCCAACCTCCTTCAGCATGTGGCCCAATAATACTGCGCCGTCACGCATGCTTATTCAGTGCGTGAACCCGGAGTGCGATTTCACCGGCCGCAATCCCCTCCCGGTTCTTGCCGTCGACGAGGAGATTTTCCATCGGCTGCCGGCCTTCATCGTCGCCACCGTCGACAAGTTCGCGCAGCTGCCATGGAAGGGCGAGACAGGAGCCTTTTTCGGCAATGTCGACCGGGTGGACGAAGAAGGCCGCCGCTTCTATGGCGCCGACTTTCCAAATCGGGGAAAGGTCATGCAGCCGGGCGAGTGCCTGCCGCCGCCCGACCTGATTATCCAGGACGAGTTGCATCTGATCTCAGGACCGCTCGGGACAGTCGCGGGGCTTTACGAAGCCGCTATCGACGCGTTGGCGACGCGCAACGTGAACAACAAGCCGGTGCGGCCGAAGATCGTCGCGTCGACGGCCACGGTTCGCCGCGCGCACGATCAAATCCATGCCCTGTTCGACAGGGAGCGAACAGCCATCTTTCCACCGCCCGGTATCGACCGCGATCACAGCTACTTCGCTGTGACGCTGCCAACCAGCGAGGTGCCCGGACGCCGCTATGTCGGCATTGCCGCGCTGGGACAGGGGCCCCGCGTCGTCTTCATGCGCACACTCATCACGCTTCTGGCAAGCGCGCAGGCTGCTTTCGAGCGCATGGAGGCCGAGACGCTCCTCAAGCCAGATAACTGGGTCAATCCCGCCGATCCCTACACAACGGCTCTCTGCTACTTCAACGCGTTGCGTGAACTCGGCGGCGCGCGCCGGATTGTCGAGGACGAGGTGCGAGAGCGCGCCCGGCGCTATGGTCGGGAACGCGCGCGGACCGAGCCTTCAGACCGCAGCTTCGCCAACCGCGAGATCAGTGAGCCCATCGAGTTGACGTCGCGTGTTTCAACTGACGACGTGGCTGAAGCCAAGCGACGGCTGGAGACGCGCTATGGCGAAAAAGAGCACGCCGATGTCGCGCTTGCGACCAACATGATTTCCGTGGGGCTTGATATCGAACGTCTCGGCCTCATGCTGGTGCAGGGGCAGCCGAAATCGGCCGCCGAATACATTCAGGCGACGAGCCGCGTTGGCCGGGCGACCAAATGGCCGGGGTTGGTCGTTACGATCCTCAATGTACACAAACCGCGCGACAAGGCGCACTACGAAAGCTTTGCGAGCTATCATGCAGCCTTCTACAAGGCGGTTGAGGCGACAAGCGTAACCCCTTGGTCTACGCGCGCGCTCGACCGTGCCCTTGCGGCCTCGCTGGTGGCGATCACACGGCATAGCGAGGAGGCAATAACGCCTGACCACCGCGCCGGCCAGATCATTGATTACGCAGAGGCTGGAGCTCGCGCGCGTGACTTGCTGATAGAGCGAGCGCGACCGCATTTGACACGAGAGGGCTTGAGAGCCCTTAAGGACCGTCTTGACCAGCTCCTGTCTGTCTGGAGCGAGCTCGCTGACATGCAAACCGAAGCGGGTGGGGGCTTTAAATATGGAGGCGCCGGCCCGGCCGCCTTGCTGCATCAACCTCTCGATCCTGAACTTGATCCGAACTCAGGCTCTCTCGATGACAGCTACCGCTATTTCCAGGCAGCTTGGTCAATGCGCGACGTTGAAGCCCCCGTGGCGCTTGAAGTCTTGACACCGAGCGACCGGCCCCTGTTCAGGCAAGGAGGGCGGGCATGAGCGTAAATGAACTCAGGCTAAGCCAACTCCTGACCACCTTTGGACCGGGAGCGATGGTCGATCTTCCGAGCCACTCTGTGATCATCACTGGGTTGGACGACTGGCCTCATACGCGTGATGGCGCGATGCGTACGATAGACGAGCCGCGGCTAAGGGAGGTTCTCGAGGCTGAACTGAAACGCTCAGGTCGGCTGGCCGATGACAAGACGCTGGAACTGAAAGAACCGCCCCTCAGCAGCGAGTTGGGCCGCGGCCAAACGCAGAGAGTTCCGGCGCGCATTTTTCCCGAGTGGTTTGTCTGTGCCGACGGCGAGGAGGCGCCGTCAGGTCTGGGCGTGCGCCGGAGGATGGTCAAGTTCAGTCAGTTGACTAACCAGCGAGAGGCCAAGTTCAAGGACGGTAATACCTCCCATCAGACCACGCCGATACGCTTTGTGGGAGCCTGCAAGAAGGGGCACCTTCAGGATCTCAATTGGCACGCTATTCTGCATGCAGCCGGCTCCTCATGCCGGGAAGAACTGTATCTTGTCGACCGTGGCACCAGCGGTGATCCGAAAGATATCGCGGTTGAGTGCGGCTGCGGTGCGCAGATCGACCTGGTGCAGCTTTACGCCCCCGGGCGGCTTGGTCGGTGCCAGTCACGACGGCCGTGGCTCGGCGACGTGGATCACGAAGGCTGCAATGAGCAGCTTCACCTCCTCACCCGCGGCGCTGTTAACGCTTATTTTGCGCAGCAGCTCAAGCTCATATCGCTGCCCCGGGAGAGCGACACGCTCACCGAACTCGTAAGAGAGCACTTTGCGCGATTCGCCAGAATGGATAGCGCTGACGAAATCACAACGGTACTGAAATCGGACGCGTC
>CAZGNQ010000388.1:0-3235 GCA_964527285.1 uncultured Hyphomicrobiales bacterium
TACCCAGCGGGAGACAGACACGCTTTGCAAATCGGGTTCACTGGGCAAAAAGTTAGGGGATTATCCCCTTGACGCAGGTATGTAGATTTGCTACATTAAGGACATGGAGGGAGCAGCCATGTCCGAAAAAATGTCAGTTCGCGAGTTCTTCGCCCGTTTCCCGGACGACGACACTTGCCTAGAGCACATCATGAAAGTCCGTTACGGCCTGCGCCACGAATGCGCGAGCTGCGGCGTCAATGCGACCTTTCATCGGCTCAAACAGCGGTCGCGCTGTTATTCGTGCTCCAATTGCGGTCATCATGTGCACCCCACTGCGGACACGATCTTTAAAGACACGCGCACGCCGCTCCAGCTTTGGTTCTATGCCATCTTCCTGTTTGTCACGACGCGCCACGGCGTGAGCGGCAAAGAGCTGGAGCGCACCCTCGGCGTCACCTACAAGACGGCCTGGCGTATGGGGCACAAAATTCGCGAGCTGATGGCCAGCGCCGACGAGTTCGCTATGATGAAGGGGCACATCGAAGCAGATGAAGCCTATATCGGCGGCAAGCGCCCCGGCAAACGTGGGCGCGGCGCGGCTGGTAAAACCATCATCTTCGGGCTGAAAGAGCGTGACGGTCGCATTGTCGCTGGCACGATCCCGAACGTGAAAAAGAACACGCTGCGCGAAGTCGTGAAGCGCCAAGTGGCGGAAGGTTCCATCGTCTCCACAGACGAACTTATGAGCTATGGCTTACTGACTGGCGATGGCTACACGCATGGAACCGTGAAGCATGGCGCGAAGGAGTTTGCCCACTTCGACTATCGCCACGGCGTGACGCACCACACGAACAACGTGGAGAGCTTCTGGCGGCTGTTTAAGAAGTCGGTGGCGAGCACGCACATCCACATCAGCCAGAAACACGCGGACAGCTACCTGAAGGAATTCACGTTCCGCTCGAACCATCGCCATATGAAGAACGCGATGTTCGATCTTCTGATTGCCGCGATTTAGCGGCACGCTCCAATAAGCGTTCCAACTCTTTTCGATCAGCGGGGCTAATGCCCCGCTTTTCCTCCTGCGCGATAAACTCGGCTAAGCGCTTTTCCTTGAGCGCTTTTGAAAGAGACAACATGGTCAGGCTGCTATCGCTATCTTTTGATAGGTTGCATCTGGGGCGTCCAGTTCAATTACACTGGCTGTGCGTGCCAGCACCGTGAGTCGCGTCCCCAATTTTTTCTGATCTTGCACCACAGCCACACGATCAGGGGCGTCATCCAGTTCCGCGATATCACCGAATTTTGTAACTGCCGCCGCGATGGAGTTAGGATGCGGAGAAACAAAATCGAACAGATATGAGCGGTTGGACGACCCATGAACCTCTGCGGCGAGATGCCACTTTGTCGAAGATGCCCCCGCAAGCTCCACATCTTTCTGCACACGATCTCTTCCAAAAACGTGATCTAGTTTGTCATATAAGCGGTCCAGATAATCATCGTTTTTGTTCTCAGCCAGCTTATACGCCACGACTGTCGCAGCCTCACAGGAGCAGTTAGCCACAGCGGTCACAGCGCCTGTTATCTGCGGCTCGCTTACCTCCGTAACAAAGAATGATTGACGGTCAAAACCAATGCCAGCCTGTCGTGCAATAGTCGGAGCATGATGTTGGAACGTCCGCTCCGCGCCCATCATCTCCGCTTCTTGCTGTGCTTGGGCCATGTCAGACACGAAGAAGCGGCCATCTAAGTTATGTATTCGGATGACAACGCTGGAACCACTCGGATAAAGCAGTGGTGTGTTGACGAAAACGCCATCCGAATTAACGCGCGCACTTGAAAGTGCTCGTGTAACCCGGTCCGCCAGCGCGTGGAGATCATGCCCTTGAATCGCGATCATGAACGTCACCCAAAAAGAGTGCCCTGCCATCGAGGCAACGGACATCTCCCTAAACCCGTGATTCTAAACCAGTCCTCAGCGAACTCAAAGAGTTCTCTCGGTGTGTTAATCTGTTCGGTTAGAGGGACCGCAACCGGAAGGTTCCCGGTCAGCATTCTTTGCTCCGGTTCGTGCCAATTAAGCTCGAACTTATGATGGTGGCTCCCTTCGATCCTCATGAACCTGTACGGAGATGGACCACGATTTTTGTTGTCATGCGTGTGATAAGGTCGCCAGTCAATCCGATCTAGCGGACCACCCCGTTTCCTGCCGGGGCGATATTCCAATTGCAGCATATAATCTTCGTCAGGCGCGATGCGGGATGCTTTTCCTCTGAGCCGCAACCCTGCGATTGTTACCCCGCCCAATTGCAAGGGAACCTCGAATCCGTCCGCGAACCCTGTCTTGGCGTCCCAGATAACGGTGCCTGCGAGGGATTTGTCAGTTCGGAATAGGGTGACTGGATCAGCGTGCATCACTGGTTGCCTAGCCGACGCACGCACGCGACGCAACTAGACACCAAGCATCGCTAAATAGGCTGCTCAGAGTCCCAATGCGCAGCGATATCTGGTAAAAAACGAGTCGCCGCTAGTGAAGACGGCAGCATAATGACGAGACGGCGCGGAGGCCAATTCCCGCCGTCTCGATGCGTTCCCTATCCACCTCAGGAGCCGGGAAGCAAGTCAACTGTTCTGTCCAACGGTCTAGCCGTTCGGCCTAATAGTCAAGTACCCGCGCTCCGTTATCCGAACGGAGCTTCACATGTACCCTTTTCAGCAATCGCTAGAAGATAAAGTCGCCGTCCTGCGTGACGCAATCCGCTTTCTCAGACAAGTGACCGGGCTGTGCAACGATCTGCCGCGTGAGTTTTGCCCGCACGTACTAGGCCATAAGCGCGGCGAATGGCAGGTCCTGGTTTGGCAATTTGACGGCCTTTCCGAAAAAGGAACCGTGCCAGGGTGGCGTTGCTTTGAGCTACGCGACCTTGACCAGATCGCCAGCCGCGAAGGCGAGTGGCATCGGGGCTATAGCACGGGACAACGCGAACAGACTTGCGTCGATCAAATTGACACTAGCGTTGATCCGGCTCATGCCGCTGAACTTCGCGAAAGTGAGCGCGGGCATATTCGGTGGCCCGCCGTTCAGCGTCGATACCGGAAAAAACGGTAACGTACATTCCGCCGTCGCCAGACGGATCAAGAGCCCAGACGACCCAATCGTCTGGGTTCACATCGCCTTTGTAGACTTCCGCGATTGTGTTTAGCTTCTTCATACGATGGACTTTTTTGGTGTACCTGCGTCAAGGGGATAATCCCG
>CAZGNQ010000389.1:0-3196 GCA_964527285.1 uncultured Hyphomicrobiales bacterium
GGACGTGTGCAGCACGCCCTTGGGCTGGCCCGTGGAGCCTGACGTGTAGAGGATGAACAGCGGATCCTCCGCGCTCATTTCCTCCGGCGGGCAATCCGGCGAGACTTTCACCAGTTCATCGTGAAGCCACAGGTCGCGCCCTTCGACCCAGTTCACCTGACCGCCGGTGCGCCGCACCACGATCATTTTCTCTCCGCCCGGCGTTTTCTCAAGCGCTGCGTCTGCATTTGCCTTGAGCGGCACGGTCCGCCCACCACGCAGGCCCTCGTCCGACGTTACGATCATCTTCGACTGGCAGTCGACAATCCGCTGCGCCAGCGCGTCGGGTGAGAAGCCGGCAAACACGATCGAATGGACGGCACCGATGCGCGCGCACGCGAGCATCGCGTAGGCCGCCTCGGGGATCATGGGGAGATAAAGTGTGACGCGGTCACCCTTCTGCACGCCATTCGCCTTGAGCACGTTGGCAAACTTGCACACCCGCTCGTGGAGCTGGCGGTAGGTAATTTTTTCCTCCTGGGTCGGGTCATCGCCCTCCCAGATGATGGCCACCTGATCGCCCCGGGCATCGAGATGGCGGTCCACGCAGTTTGCGCAGACATTCAGCGTACCGTCTTCATACCAGCGAATGTTGACGTTGCCGGGCGCATAGGAGGTGTTTTTCACCGTGGTGTAGGGCTTGATCCACGTCAGACGACGGCCGTGCTCGCCCCAGAACGCCTCCGGATCGTCGATGCTCTTTTGATAGTGAGCCTGATAGCTGGCGTCGTTGATCCAGGCGCGGCTCGCCCAATCCTGCGTGACCGGATAGACGTTCTCGTCGGACATATGTTTCCTCCCTGAAGCTTGCACGTCATTGCGGGGCCGGGGCGGCCCTGGAGTTTGAGCCCAAAGCACGATCGCTTGGGCGGCCGGGCGTGCCGGGTGCCGTGCCATCTGTCGTGCCGGGCGGCAGGCGGCCGCCTCTCGTTGCTTTTGACCCCGCGCTTTGCACTGTTCCGCTACCGGCAACGTCGGTTGTCGCGCAAGCGTGGCGTCGCGCGGACCAGTGGCCACGTGGTGGAGCATTTCGGGGCTTTATGAGGCGGATTGCCACGCCAAGCTAGAAGCCCGTTGGTCGTAGGGGCGGGGGCAACGGGTGGGCCAAACATGGAGTGGGCCAACCAAGTCCGTAAAGATCGGGCGGCGCCCTGCCCACAGCGGCAAGCCGGCACAACGGCAGTGCCGAGCCGCTGCCGGGTTATGCGCTATGACCGGTGGCGAGGGCACCGAGCGCGCTGCCTTGCACAGCGAACACCACCGCCCAGTGGCCCGCGTCGATCACCGACAGCCAAGGCGACTTGCCCTGGAAGCTGTTGTTGACGGCAAGCGTGGTGGCCACAAATCCAAGCCAACAGGTGATGCCCGTGATCAGCCCGACGTAAGCCGTGAGCGGCTGGAATTTGAGATGCTCCAGCAGGCCGAGCATCATCGTGGCGATAACGAAATTGCCGAGGAAGGCGACAACATGAGGGGTGGCACGGCCAGCGCTGGCGCGCACCTCTTCCTTGGTCCGGCCCTGGGCGGCCACCCAGAAGCGGCCGGTGGTGAGATAATAGAGGGCGCCCGCACCATAGCCTGCCAACGCGGCCACGACGATCGTGCCCCAGTCGATGCTGTCCATTATCCGCTCCGCTGCATCCCCGTCGCGATGGCCGTCACATCAGGCCCTGCATTGCCGTTGGCCAAGGCCCGCCACTTCGCGCCGGACACTCAACCCTTTTTCGGTCGGGGGATGTCCTTCACCTTGAAACCGCCCATCCGGCACACCCGGTCCCATTCATCCTTCGTGACCGGTTGGACCGACAGGCGCATGGATTTAACGAGTGACATTTCCGCCAATTCCGGCGTCGCTTTCACCTGGGCAAGCGTGACGGGCTCCGGCATGTCGCAAACCGCCTCGACATCCACACACTCCCAGCGCTCATCGTCGGTGGTTGAATCCGGATGCACCGTCGCCGTGACGCGCACGATCCCGACGATGTCCTTGCCCGCATTGGAATGATAGAAAAACCCCAGATCACCGATTTTCATTTCGCGCATGAAATTGCGGGCCTGGTAGTTGCGGATCCCGTCCCATTCCTCCGGCGCGCCCTTGTCCTTCTGCTGCTGCCAGGACCATTTGTCGGGCTCTGATTTGAACAGCCAGTAGGCCATGGGACCGGCTCCATGTTGAGAAATGGCGGTGAAGGGGAGCGGCGCGGCCCTCGCGGCCGGCGGGCGACGCACACCGGCCAGAGTTCGTGCCTAACGCGGGCAGATGAAGGCAAGGCCCACGACAACGAGACCGCCCTTGATCAACGGATAAAGTGCGTTCGACGCAGGTGCAGCCACGGCCATGACGGCTGCGGCGACCAGCAGGAGGCCCGCGGTGGCGAACAGAAATCGTCGGAGTGTGATGCCCAGCATGGCTCAACAACGCACGCCAGCCTGATCCGGATGGGTGCAAGGCGGCGGTTGCGCGTGGCGTTGGGCGCGATTATCGACGAGTTTTCTCAATCGGTTTTCATTGCGCTCCCGCGGTGGTCTCACGGCACGCACGGTCTCGGATTTGCTCCTGCAAAGTGCTGAGCTCATCCGATGTGAAGAGTTCTCGAAGCGTGTCCGCAAAGTCGTAGCAATAGTCGGGCTCTCGACCGCCAACGCGACACAAAGCACTTCCGCGCCCGCATCGGCGGGGAAACGTCACCCCGTCACGTTGCACGGTTTGCGTGACATAGGGACAATCGCAGGGTCCCTGGAAGGGCCGCTTTGCCCTGACGTAGAGACCTTGGGCTTGTTCGCCGTCTTCGTTTAGAAGATCAACCTCAAGTAAAACCCTGTTTCTGAGTGATTTCTTGTCCTCGCCCGGGTCGCGATCCGATGCGGGCACCGCGCGCGGAATGGCCTTCATATCCGTGGCCTTGTCACCTGTCTGATTGTCTGTCCGCTCTGGCTTGATCGGATCGATTCCGCTGCCTTCGCAGCCGCTGAAAAAACTCTTGCCTCCACAGGCGTGGGTCGGCGCGAACGTTTGCGCCAGCGCAATCAGACTTAAAGCGACAGCAAAACCAACGTGAAATACCATTCCAAAAACTCCGGGGACTGCGCAACCGCGCGCCTGGCCCCTCCACCAATAAATCACTCACCTCTCAAGCATTTTCAGCCTTCAGCGGGC
>CAZGNQ010000390.1:0-3193 GCA_964527285.1 uncultured Hyphomicrobiales bacterium
GTTCAGCTCCGTCCAGTTGGTCAGCGGGAAGACCCGCATCGTCTGTCCTCGCGCAAGCCGCGCATTGTAAATGTTCCAAAGCTCCGGGCGCTGGTTCTTTGCATCCCAACGGTGGCCCGCCGAACGGTGGGAGAAAACGCGCTCCTTTGCGCGCGATTTCTCCTCATCGCGGCGCGCGCCGCCAATCGCACAGTCGAACTTGTGATGGTCGAGTGCCTGGCGCAGGGCCTGTGTTTTCATGACGTCAGTGTGCAGCGCGCTGCCGTGGGTGAACGGCCCGATGCCGAGATCAAGCCCCTCCTGGTTCGTATGCACCAGCAACTCAAGCCCGTGTTTTTCCGCTGTCGCGTCACGGAACGCGATCATCTCGGCAAACTTCCAGGTCGTATCGATGTGCAGCAGCGGGAACGGAGGCTTTGCGGGATAAAACGCCTTCAACGCGAGATGCAGGAGGACGGAAGAGTCCTTGCCGATCGAGTACATCAGAACGGGTCGCTCGAACTCGGCCGCGACCTCGCGGAAGATGTAGATGCTCTCGGCTTCCAGATTGCGCAGGTGTTCAGGGAGTTGGGTCATGCCGGGCAATCTCATCGGATGATACGGAGGCGCGCGATGCTCGGCGCGCTGGATGCTGCGGTGCGACAAATGCGAAAGTGTTGCCGCGCGCAACCCCTCGCAACCGCGAGCGGCGTGGCGACGGGGATAGTGATGCCGAAAGATGTCGGCATGCGGCTTTTTTGCTATTGGACGAACGCGCCGGAGGAAGACGCGATAGCGGCCCGCTATGGCGCTGTCCAGGCGCCGGTGATCGCGCCAGCCGGGGCATCCTCCAGGTGTTCGCACATCGCACCGGTCGGCTTTTCTTGGGGCGAACGAACGCGCGCGATTTCGAACCGCGCCCGGCGGTGCCCTGCCGTTGAGAGTTCAAGCAGATCAACCGAGCCTGCGAGGAGGTGCGCCACGCAGAACGTATCCGGCGGCGCTGCGGCATCGGTTGGACCATCGGATAGAGTGTCGGGCGCAATGATCGGCGATCCGGGTGCGGTTGTCTGAAGGAACGGCTGCCGGGCGCCTGTGGAAAGCCGCTGCCAATCATCGGCCGTGAGTGCCGCTCCGGTGCGCATCACCACCTGAGCACCAATCCGAATCTGCAGTCTGGCCTTCGGGTCCCATGCGTGAAGGCTCGCTGCCGGCATGGATCGCCACGCTGTAACCTTTTCGGAGCGTGTGTCAGTGTGGATTGTCAGTCGCCGCGTTGAGCGGTCGACACGGCGCAAGATGACGGAACGAACCTCGGGCAGGCCGTCGGCGTTCACCGTGCCGATTTGAACGGTCCGCCACGGCGCCCGATGATCGACGCACGCCCGTGTGAGCCGCTGCCACGCGGCATCCCAGAACGCCTGCAATTCGGGGTCCAGAGGCGGGCTCACGCTGCGCCAACCCAGTCGGCGACAGCGCGGCCCGCGGCGGTGCCACTCTCAAAAGCAGCCTCGATGCGTGGCCCCAGGCACCAGTCTCCGGCCAATGCGATGCCTGTGTTGATGTCCAAAAGGCACGGTGCGCCCACGGCCCGCTCCACTTGGGCAAAACGCCAACGATGGGCGCTGCAGTAGACCGGTTCCCGCCGGAATTCGGCGGCCACGGTGTCAATCGCACTGTCACGGCACAGGGCCAGGAGGCGCGGTGCAATGCTTTCGCGATCGTCTTCCAGATGGGTGCGAGACCATTCCGGCGCAGCGTGCACGACCCATCGCGCCGCCTGTCCTTCGACAGATGCGGTGCCTTGAGTTGAACCGCCTTCGTGTTGCGGGCGGCTCGATTGCAGCGCCATCCAGGCCACCTCATCGCTCACGTCACGGGCAGCGGCGAAGGTGGCGCGATCCGCTCGATCAGGTCCAGGCGACGTGGCAGCAAAGGCGAACATCCCCGTCCAGCACGGCGCCATCACGACTTCGTCGAGCCGCTCCACCCCGTCCACGAGGCCGGCGGCCAGCCGCCGTGTCTGTGGTGCGGGGGCTGCGATCACCACGGCCTTGAACGGCCCGCGGACATCGCCGCCGGTTGACCGCACGGTCCATGACCCGGGCGCGCCGCTGATGTCGGCCACTTCAAAGCCCTGCGTCACGGTCGGCACTGCATTGGCGGGCCGCTCGCTCCCCGAGCCGGCCTTCGGATCGCTAACCGGATCGCTCAACAGCGCCTGGGGCAGCGTGTTCATGGTCGGCGTGCCGATCCAGTGGTCGTGTTGAGGGCAGCCAATGACGCCGTCGGCGTCCAGCGTCGGCGGTGCCCAGCGTTCCACGAGGCCGCGGGCGGCGGCGTCCCGCATGACCGATTGGAAGGCTTGGGTGCGGGCGGTGGCGTACTGCGCCCCGTGGTCGAACTGGTGTGGCCCCTGGATGCGTGTGGCACAACGCCCGCCAATGCGCCTGCCTTTGTCGAAAACCGCGACCGCCGCGCCTGCGTTGCACAGGGCAAGAGCAGCGCTCAGCCCAGCAACACCCGAACCGATGACAGCGACCGGACCGGAGCTTTCGACCGGGGCGTTGCCCTCTGTGACAGTGGGGCTTGAAGTCATTGCGCCGCGCTCCGTCGTTTCACATGCGCCCGGCCCAGCCGGGTGGCGTCCGTCAAAAGGAAGCCGCACCATGAACGCTCAAACGCAAGCTGATCCCGTTTCGGTTCGCAGCGACGATGAAAAGTCAGCGCCCGATGGTTCCGGCGGTGACTGTGACGGCAAGAGTTTACGGGTTTTCTACGACGGCGGCTGCCCGCTTTGCCGCCGCGAAATTGGCTTTTATCAAGGGATGAGCGGCACCGATCACATCGAGTTCGTCAACATCGCTGAGCCGCCCGCGGCTGGCGAGGGCGATGCGAGAAGCGACGTCGCGTTGCCCGATGGTCTCGATCGGTGTGATGCACTCGCCCGGTTCCACGTCCAGCGCGCCGACGGGAAGGTGCTCAGCGGTGCCGCGGCGTTTGCTGCCATGTGGCGTGAAATCCCTGGCTGGCGTTGGGCGGGGCGCCTCGTGGCTTTGCCCGGCGTGGTGCACGTGATGGAGGCTGCCTACAGGGGCTTTCTCGTCGTCCGCCCTGCGATGCAAAGGGCTGCCGGATGGTTCGACCGCCGCAGTGACAGTCGCCAGGCGACATGAGCTGGGCATCAGGTGAAGTGACGCCCGTTATCGTTTCG
>CAZGNQ010000391.1:0-3191 GCA_964527285.1 uncultured Hyphomicrobiales bacterium
AACAAGCGGGCCGTTGAGAACAAACACATCGGGCCGCTCATCAAGACGATCATGACGCGCTGCATCCAATGCACGCGCTGCGTCCGCTTCATGACCGAAGTGGCGGGCGTTAGCGAATTGGGGGCGACAGGGCGCGGTGAGGATATGGAGATCACAACATACCTCGAGGCGGGCCTCACGTCCGAGCTGCAGGGCAACGTGATCGACCTGTGTCCCGTGGGTGCGCTGACCTCCAAGCCCTATGCCTACCAGGCGCGGCCCTGGGATCTGCGCAAGACCGAAAGCATCGATGTGATGGACGCGGTCGGCTCGGCCATTCGCGTGGATGTGCGCGGGCGCGAAGTGATGCGCATCATGCCGCGCAACAATGACTTCGTGAACGAGGAGTGGATTTCCGACAAAACGCGGTTTATCTGGGATGGACTGCGCACCCAGCGCCTCGATCGGCCATTCGTGCGTGGGGACGGCGCACGCCTCGCGCCCGCGCGGTGGGACGAGGCCCTCGCGACTGTGGCTGCAAAGCTCAAGGGCACGGCACCAGGGCGGATCGGGTTCATCGCGGGTGATCTGGCGAGCGCGGAAGACCTGTTTGCGTTCAAAGCGTTGGCGGACCAACTGGGCGTCGTGAACATCGATTGCCGGCAGGATGGCACCACGCTTCATCCTGCCCACGGCCGTGCGTCCTATGTGTTCAACGCAACGATCGACGGCATCGAGGACGCCGATGCCATCCTGATCGTGGGCTCGAACCCGCGCCACGAGGCGGCAGTGCTCAACGCGCGCATCCGCAAGCGCTTCCGCCAGGGCATGGATCGGATCGCCCGCATCGGTACTCTGGATGATCTCACGTATCCGGTCGCGCACCTGGGCGATGGCCCCGCTGCCCATCACGCCGGCGAGGATTGGCTCCGCGCGGCGCGGGAGGCCGGCTGTGAGCGGCCGATGATCATCATCGGCCAGGGGGCGATGGCCCGGCCGGACGGGACCGCCATTTTGGCAGAGTTGGCGGGGATCGCAGCCCGCACCGGTGTGGTGCGACCGGGCGAGGGCTGGAACGGGTTTTCCATCCTCCACACAGCCGCCGCACGCGTCGCCGGGCTGGACCTCGGCGTAGTGCCGGGCGACGGCGGCCTCACGGCGGTGGAGATGGCCGAGCGGGCGCGCGCAGGCGCACTCGACGTGGTCTACCTGCTGGGCGCCGATGAGATGGACCTCAGCGCCTTCCAGGACAGCTTCGTCATCTACCAGGGCACGCACGGTGACGCGGGCGCGCACGTCGCCGACGTGATCCTGCCGGGCGGCACGTACACCGAAAAGACCGGCACCTACGTCAACACCGAAGGCCGCGCGCAACTGGGCTTCCGCGCCGCATTCCCGCCGGGTGAGGCGAAAGACGACTGGGCAATCATCCGGGCGCTGTCCGGCGCGCTCGCCACGCCCCTGGCATTTGACACGTTCGACGCGCTCAACGCGCAAATGATCGAGGCGTGCCCGCACCTCGGCCTGATTGACGAAGTGACGCCCGAGGTCATCGATCTGGACGCGCTGTCACGCATCGCCGATGGTGCCGCACCCGATGCAACGGCCTACACGCCTGTGGTGCGGAACTTCTTCTTCACCAACCCCATCGCCCGCGCCTCCGCCGTGATGGCGGAGTTGAGTGCGTTGCGGTACCCTGAACTGCAGGCGGCGGCGGAGTAGCGGGGCGCCGGCGCTGCCGGCTTGACGCACGCATGATGCGCGGCAAGCCCGGTGCGATGGGAGAAAGACGTGCTCAGGCGGTGTCTCACGCTCGCTGTTGTGCTCATGATGGCGTGGCCAGCGCCCGGGCTTTCCGTTGATCCGCGCACGTTGAGGGATTTGCAGGATCGCGATCGGAACCGGGAATATGAGCAGCGGCGGCCACAGCCGGAGCCCCGCCGCCCGGCCTCTCGGTTCGATCCCACTGGCGCTGCAATCGCCATCAACGCCAAGACAGGCGACATCACACTTTGGACAAAGGCGACCACGGCAGCCCAAGCGAAGCGCCTTGCGGGCACGGAGTGCGCCCGGATCAGTGGCGCGGCCTGCAACGTGATGTCCGTTGATGACCGACGGTGCCTTTCGCTCGGCTATGCCAAGCAGGCGCGGCGTTACAACATCCAATGGGGATTTACGCGGGGGCAGGCCCGCCTCGCGGTGCTCTGGGCGTGTCGGCAGCAGTACGGCGAGGAATGCGCGTTGCTGGCATCCATCTGCCCCCATGACCCGATCTAGCAGTTTCTGGGTCGCTCCCCCTCGGTGGATACCGCCCAGGTTCCCCCCGCGGCCAACGGTTAGGTTGCCCCGCGTCGCCGGTGCGCCTACGGCTGCGCCAGCACCACACCCGCCACACCGCGAGGACCGATGGGCGACGTCTTTACAACTTACATCTTCCCGCTGCTCATCATGGTGGCGCAGAGCGTGGCGCTGCTGGTCGGCCTGCTGTTGCTCGTCGCCTACCTGCTGCTTTTTGACCGCAAAGTCTGGGCGGCGGTGCAGATGCGCAAGGGCCCCAACGTGGTCGGCGCCTTCGGTCTGCTGCAGTCGTTTGCCGATCTCACCAAATTCGCGCTGAAGGAGCCGGTGATCCCGGCCGGCGCGGACAAAACCGTGTTCCTGCTCGCGCCGCTCGTCTCAGCTGTTCTGGCGCTGACGGCATGGGTCGTCATCCCGCTCGATGCCGGCTGGGTCATCGCGGACCTCAACGTTGGCATCCTGTTCATCCTCGCGATCGCATCGCTTGAGGTCTACGGCGTCATCATGGGCGGGTGGGCATCCAACTCGAAGTACCCATTTCTGGGCGCGCTGCGATCATCGGCGCAGATGGTCTCCTATGAGGTCTCCATCGGGCTTGTGATCGTTTGCGTGCTGTTGTGCGCGGGCTCGCTGAACCTCAGCGAGATCGTCATGGCCCAGAAGGGCGATTACGGCATGCTCAATTGGTACTGGCTGCCGCTTTTCCCGGTGTTCGTGATCTTCTTCATCTCCGCGCTCGCCGAGACCAACCGCCCGCCATTTGACCTTCCGGAAGCCGAATCGGAGCTCGTTGCCGGCTTCATGGTGGAGTATTCCTCCACGCCCTACCTCCTGTTCATGCTCGGCGAGTACGTCGCCATCGTCCTGATGTGCGCGCTCATGACGATCCTCTTCCTGGGGGGCTGGCTGCCGCC
>CAZGNQ010000392.1:0-3133 GCA_964527285.1 uncultured Hyphomicrobiales bacterium
CAATGTCATCTTCGGCATCAACTAGCGCGTGGCCACATGCTCGAAATTCCAACCATCGGGAGACAAATGGAATGAGGCAACTTCACACTCTGGCCATAGGTCTGGCCGCGCTCGGCGCGCTTTCGGCCTGTGTCGAGACAACGGGCAGCGCGACGGTCGCGCAAATGCCGGTCGCGCCGGGCGGGCCACCTTTCATCGAGGGAAGCTTCGGGGCCAGCGAGGCGGCCACCAATGCATGCCGTAACCTGCTCGCTTCGCAGACGTCGGGCGGCGTATCCGTCGTTGGATCGGAGTTCTCGCAGGCCGCAAGCGCCGTCTACATTCGGGTGGGCGCGAATGGCGCGCCGTGGAGTTGCCTTGTGAGCAACGACGGCAGCAACCCGTCCGTGACGTTCGTTGGCAGCGAAGGCGCTGCGTGATCCAGACCCATTGCGGTGCCGGTACGTCCGGCGCCGCATCAGGCGATCCGAGGCAGACGAGGCGGTCGCCTGAACGCATCATGAACGGGGGATTTCCATGCAAGGTTTTGCACTTTTTCCACGAGCACGCGACGCCAGGATGGGGGTGTCCGTACTCTTGGGTGGTCTCACACTCGCCAGTCCGGCTTGGGCGCAGGACGAAAACGCGCAGGCGGTCGGAATGGCTGTCGGCGGCGTGATCGGCCTGCTCCTGATTATCGTCATTGGTGCTATTGTAGGTTGGCTTGCGGGTCTGATCGTCTCGGGCCACGGATCAGGACTGCTTGGCAACATCGCGGCTGGTATCGGCGGTTCGATCCTTGCCGGCTACGTGCTTCCTTTGATCGGCATCTCGATCGGCGGCACCCTTGGTAGCTTCATCGCCGCCCTGATTGGCGCCATCGTCCTGATCCTGATCGTGCGGCTGATACGCAAGGCCGCCAACTGATGCGGATGTCGCCGGGAGTACGCAACGTTCTGCGGGGCCTTACAACCGTTGGGTTGGCAGGGATGCTTTTGAGCAGTTGCGGGAGTGTCGGCAACACGAGTTCGGTCCGGCAAGCAAGTGAGCTCGCCATTGCCTGCCGGACCGACGACGCCCTTGCGCTGGCCGCGCAAACGGCTGATGGCCAGACTCTTGCTGGTGGTGTCGCGGAATTGCAGCGCGTCGTCTTCCTGCTCGATGCTGGTCGGACCGCCGAGGCCAACAGCGCGCTGGAGGCGCGCAACCGTCGCGTGGATGCGGATGCAGCTGCGCGCGCTGAAACCGAGCAAAGTGTTCAAGAGTCGCTGGCAGCGCTGCGCGAGGAGCGTCGTGCGCGCACCGGGCGCACGGACTGCGTTTAGGAGGTCAGGTGGGTGTTTTTCGCTCTTAGGATGCGCGGGGCCAGCCCGGTGAATTTAAAGAGCCTCATGGCCGCTCTTGCTATGTCCTTTTTCGGCATCGGTTCGTCGGTAAACGCACAATCTCAGGACTTCATGCTGAACGAATGCGCGAGCGTCGCACAGAACTACTTTCGCGATTTAAGCGCTCGTACCGACATGCAGTACAATGGCCAGCGGTCCGACGGGTCGCACGCAATCAACGGTCGCATCTTTCTCGAAACCCGCTTCGAGGACTTCGCCTGCTCCTACGAGCGGGCCGGGCAGCGGATGGTCGAGTTTTTTGCTAGTGGGCAGACAAGAAATGCGTTCCTGCCCGGCAACGGGAACGCCGGCTCGGGAAGCATCGTCCAGGTTACCGGCCTGCGCGGCGGCGACACGTTGAACGTCCGCAGCGGTCCCGGCACGAATAACGGGATCGTCGGTGCGCTGTCGAACGGCACGTCCGTCCGCAATCTCGGCTGCCAGATGCAGGGCAACACCCGCTGGTGCCAGATCGAGATGATGACGGACATGCGCGAACGCGGTTGGGTCGCCGGCCGTTTCCTTACCCTTGCAGGCGCCGTGCCGCCCTCGGCCTCAGGACCGGTCGTGACGGTGACCGGCGTCGCGGCGAATGACGTGCTGAACGTCCGGGCGGGACCAGGCACCAATCACCGGATCGTCGGGGCTCTGGGCAACGGCACGCAGGTGCGCCAACTCGAATGTCAAAGCCGAGGACAGTCCCGCTGGTGCCAGATCGAGATGATGACCGACATGCGTGAACGCGGCTGGGTCAATGCCCGCTTCCTCACGGGTCAGAGCGGACAGGTCACCCAGCTGCCGGACATGTCGCGGGTCGAACGCGTCAGATTCGCCCCCGGCATGACAGGCACGGAACTCACGGACCAGCTCCCGTCGGGCACGTCCGTGACCTACCTGCTTGGCGCTCGAAACGGTCAGAGCTTCTATTTCCGGCTGGCCGCGAGCGGACCGGGCATGTCCTGGCGACTGTTCAATCCGGATGGAACGCTCCTCGACGAAGGAAGCCCATCACGCGACTACCGCGGACAACTCTGGCAGTCCGGTGACCATCGGATCGAGGTGATCAACAGCGGCGGACGTCCCGAAGCTTACAATGTGATATTCGGGATCCAGTGAGTCCGAAACTTAACCAGCAAACCCAAGCAAAGGAGTTGAGCACTATGAAAAACATGATCCGATTTGCGTGCGGTGCAGCGGCCATCGGAGCTGTGGCGGGCTGTGTCGAAACAGGAGGCAGTGTTGCCAACGACGGCCTAAGTGGTACGGACGCACAATTCAATACAATGACCGCACCCTGTATCGATCAAGCGGCCCGGTTTGCCAATTTCCCGGCGATGGATATCAACATCGCGGAACGAATTCGAACCGGTGGCGGGCCGCTTCTTGTGCTTGATGCCGGCGGTCAGCGCCTGAGTTGCCGTCTCGAGCCCGATGGAAGCGTCACGGTCTTCAGCGAGTTTGCCAACTGAGAGGGCAAAGTGATGGCCTGCCGATGGATCGTTGCCGTCGAAGTCAGCTGTCTACCCAATGGCCTTTGGCCTGCTGCTCATCGGGATCTTCAGGCTTTCCGGTCAGGAACAAGGGTTTTCTAGGATCTCACTTTCAAAAAACTCGAAAGCTGACCAATGATCTTCGACATACCCTACATGATCGTTTCGGCGATCATCATCCTCGCGATACTCTACGCGAGCAATCACATGCCCCAGTTCGAAAACATGACCAAAGGCAAAAAGTCGTTGGTCACGTTCGTGATCCTGTTTGTGGTGCTC
>CAZGNQ010000393.1:0-3117 GCA_964527285.1 uncultured Hyphomicrobiales bacterium
GACGAAGAACATCAACGCCGCATATGAGCTGCGCCGCCCTATGGCATGCTGACCGCTTTAAGCGGGCGGGGTGAGAAGCCCTTCCGTCTCACCGTGCCCCCTAACCTGCACAATAACCACAGCGGTTATTTTGACTTATGTTCTCATTCTTGAATATTGGCATGGTTGCCTACCCCTGACGCGGTCCTTTTCCTTGTCGCCGCCGATAGTATGTCGCCCTTGAAATCCCGAGGGTGGCCCATGGTTTGTTGCGCTCTGCTGCCTGGTGATTAGCCCAGCGCCGCAGGGAGCGCTGCCGCTGGATTTCGCTGAAGCGCTTGGGCGAAAAGTGCTTCCACGTCCACCTTGCCACTGACTTCCCGATATGACGGATTTCCGAATAAGGAAGGGGATGCTCGAAGTCGAGATTTAGGTCGTGCGCGATCTGTTCCAGCCTATGTCGAAAATCGGCGAACTCGCGGTCAGCCCCATTGAAGATCAGGACCTCCTTGTAGGCGATGCGCCTAAGACGCTCGAATATCGTACAGTTGCGCCCAAGTCCGAGTTCCTGCCTCGGCTCATAAACGGGCGTGGTATCTTCAGGATCCAGCCACCGTTCAAGATCTGACAGCGTATAGGGCTCTCTCGCCCACCACATGACCCGCCAGTCGATATGAAACGGGTTCTTGATCAGGTTGCCGCAGTAGGCCGGATCGGCGCCAGTGCGACGGATCATGCCGCGCTGGATCGCCGCGAGCTTTCGGAGGGGAGCCAGACGACTTGCTGCGTGTGCGGCTACTGGAACTGCCAGCAGGTGTGCTATGTGCGCATGACCATTTGCAGGATTGCCAATGATGAGATTAGGTGCAGCGACGTTGGCGTCTTCCCATGCGAAAGCGCCCCCAGCACGGTCGATGTCTAACGCGAGCACGGAGATGACATTTTTGGGGTTTGGTTGAATGTGGCGGAGCTGCAGGGCCCGTTGTTTGGGCAGCCGATTAGTGCCATCGCTGGGGACATCCGTTGCGCGCGGCCACGCTGGCAGCAACTCGTAGAGGCGGTGCCGGGGGCTATTTATCTGATATGGGATTGTCTCACGGCAGCAGCGGGCAGACACAATATTCCCCTGGGCGGGGCGAAGCACCATCCCGCCAGATTTTTCAGTGATGTTAAGGAAAAGGCTTGGAGGCGCGGCCGACCGGGTAAGACTCCCAATGGGCTCAAGGGGCGTCAGTCAGTCCCCACCATGTGATTGCGCTTCGAGCGGCGTGGGCGCCTCTCCAACCATTGGTCGACTCCGTGCTCGAACCAGCCGAAGATGTTGCCGCCGAGATGGACCGGTTCGGGAAAGCTCGGATCTTTGGTAAAGTCGTAGGACTTGGTCAGGCCGCAGCCCAGCTTTTCAGTGCAAAGTTGCTTCCTGCGCAGAATGCGTTTGTGCATTGGTGGCCTCGCGTCTTCGTTTCGTGTTTAGGCGAATATGGGCGAGGCTGACGGGGATTGTCTAAAGGGGAAAAAGATATCAATTCTTCTAAAGTTTTTCCCTTAATGGGCATCTTACTCCTTGATCGGCACGCGAATGCCTTTCAGGAGGGTGTCGTCTGACCATTCGCAGCCATCCGGACGACGGACATAGCATTCTTTGGCGACTGCGCGGGCGAAGCGCACATAAGGACCTGTGCGCTTGCCTGTCGTCGGGTCCGTGGAGCATCCCGGCTCGCATCCAAAGTGCTCGCGCCAGACATCGGGCAGGTAACGGCCGAAAATGTAATCCCTACGCGCCGTGCTGTGTTTTTTCCAATTTCCACTAATGATGGCTTAGACTTCACGTTCGCAACGGGCAATGGCCTCGCGGGGGTCTGGATCGCCCTCTCGCCTCCACATTGATAGCGCTTCTGCTACGTCTGGATCATCCAAAAGCTTTTTCAGGCGCTGAACTGCATTCAGAGAACGCTTCACTTTCTTTGCCAATTCGTTTGTCTGGCTAGTTTGCGATTCTTGATCGCTGAACAAAGGATTGTCCTGGGTATCCCGTATTACCTCCAACCCAATCTTAAGCATCTCTCGATCAAGATCGTTGGGCACGTGTTTTTCGCCCACCTCAGCGAGAATTCGGTTCATTGCAGCATCACTCAGCAATTTAACGTGCAAGAGTTCGGGAATTTGATCCGGGTTCCCTGGTAATTTATCTCGAATTTTCTCTACATATCGTTCAATAGTTATGCGTTCAGATCGGATTAACAACTTCAAATTATCACAGTCATTGATGCGAGTGTCCACCTTCAACGTTTCTATATCTATGTCGCCATCCAAGTCTTCCTTATCTATTAGAGGAAGGAATATTGTAATGGCCTCGTGCTTAAAAAAATAGCGGGGTAATTCTTTTCTCATGCCGCCTATCGTGCCATTGTGCGCAAGTCGTCCAGGTGGTCGGCGTACCATTGCATCATGTCCTGCCGCTGCGGGAGGAACTGGGCTCGATTGTAGGCGCCACGCACCTTGTTCCGCTCACAGTGCGCGAGCTGGCGTTCGATGGCATCGGGCGACCAGAGCAAGCTTTCATTCAAAATCGTGGAGGCAACGGCACGAAAGCCGTGCCCGGTCATGCGTTTATGATAACCGAGCCGGTACAACGCGTAGAGCAGGGTGTTGTTCGAGATGTGCTTGCGCGGGTTGAAGCTGGCGAACACGTAGTCCGAATGACCGTTGATCGCGCTCAGCTGTTCGAGCACTTCCTGCGCCTGGCGAGCAAGCGGGACCAGGTGGTCGTGCTTCATTTTCATGCGCTCGGCTGGCAGGATCCACAAAGCTTGGTCTGTATCAAACTCATCCCAATGCGCACCGATAAGTTCGTTTGTGCGCACAAAAGTGAGCGCCATAATTTTGAGGGCCAGTCTCGTCGTTGGCTCGCCGTCATATGCGTCGATGCGCTGCAACAGCTCAGGCAGTTCCTCAGGTTTAACAGCCGCCATATGGCGCGGCTGATGGGGGGTGATCGCACCCTTTAAGTCCGCGGCGATGTCGCGTCGGCAGGCACCAATGGCAATGCCATAGCGGAATACCTGTCCCGTGATCTGTCGCATCCGCTCGGCGAAGTCGTGCGCGCCACGGCGTTCCATCTCGCGCAGCGTGTCCAGG
>CAZGNQ010000394.1:0-3098 GCA_964527285.1 uncultured Hyphomicrobiales bacterium
GGCCCTTGCCGTCGATCGGATTGCCAAGAGCGTCGACAACGCGGCCCAGCAGCCCCTTGCCCACAGGCGCGTCCACGATCGATCCGGTCCGCTTGACCGTGTCGCCTTCCTTGATGCCCCTGTCGTCACCGAAGATCACGACACCGACGTTGTCGGTCTCAAGGTTCAGCGCCATGCCGCGAACGTTGCCGGGGAACTCCACCAGTTCGCCAGCCTGCACGTTGTCCAGGCCATAGACCCGGGCGATGCCGTCACCGACGGACAGGACCTGGCCGATTTCCGAGACCTCGGCCTCCTGGCCGAAATTGCGGATCTGCTCTTTAAGGATCGAGGAGATTTCCGCGGGACGGATTTCCATCAGCCCACCTCTTTCATAGCGATGCGAAGGTTGTTGAGTTTCGTCTCAAGCGATGAGTCGACCATCCGGCTGCCGACCCGCACAACGAGGCCGCCAAGGATGGTGGGATCCACCGTGATATTGAGTTGCACGTCCGACCCGGTGGACTGCTTCAGGGAAGCGCGCAGTGCCTCCTCCTGCTCGGGCGTCAGCGCCGTCGCCGTAGTGACATGAGCATCCACCTGACCGCGGTGGCGTGCGAGAAGCGCCGTGAAGGCGTCGATCATGGCGTCGACGGCGAAAAGCCGGCGGTTTTTCGCCATCAACAAAACGAGGTTTGAGGCGAGCCCTGACAGACCCAGGTGGTTTAGAACAGCCGACAGCGCCGTCGTTTGCTCATCGGCGCCGAACACCGGGCTCTTCACAAGTCGGCGAAGATCGGCACTTTCGCCGAGTGCCTGCTTGAACGTCTGCAGGTGCGCTGCAACCGTGTCCAAGGCGCCATCGGCTTCGGCCAGTTCAAAAAGGGCGGACGCATACCGCCCCGGCATCCCTGAAACCAAGCTCGTGTCTGTCGCCATTGCTCTCGGCCTGCGGTGTGATGTCGAGTGCGCAACCGAACGTGCTGCACCCCGTTTGCCCCACGCTTGTCCGCCCAAGACGTTGGAACGGCACGGTGGCCTGGCTTCCAGCGCAGCGGCGCGAACAGTTGCATCGGGGAGAGTTCGTTGTCGGCATACCACGAAGGTGGCCCACGCGGGGCCGTCTTTGCGGCTGCGGCGCGATAACACAAGCCTCCTTTTGGGTGCAACGTCTATGCGGACACTGACGGGCGCACTGAAGTCACAGCCCATCCTCGGGTGCGGCGTCTTGGTTTCGGTGGTGGAAAACCCGCGCGCCGGCGCCTCGACCATGGGCCGCAGCGCACGGATGGGGCAATCTCAACACCGATGCGCTGGAGCGTCCGGTCGTCCGGCGCCGGCACGGGTTGCGCGTCCGGGCTCTGCATAACGCCACGCGTGGCGCAGGTCGATCCGGACGCCAGAGCGGGGAGCAGGAGCGGCAATGGTCGCGCGACACTCAAAATGGCCGGCAGTGTGGGCAACGCGGCTGGCGGCCGTGGCCGAAACCGCCAACGCGACGCTCGCATTCGCCGTACGCCTTGCAACGGGGCTCCTGCTGATCACACTCATGGCCCGCGACGCGACGGCCGCAGGCGTCACCATCCAGGCACAGACGGTTGGCACATTCGAGACCGGGCGCTTCAACACAGACGCTGCCGCCGGCCTTGCCTACGACCCTGCCAACGCACGGCTTTATTCACTCAACCGCGCGGCGCGGCAGATCGACTTGCTTACGCTCACGCGTGACCTGAAGTTGCAGGTTGGCGCCCCCATCGAGCTCACAGCGCACACGACGGGCGACCCTGCACGGATTGCACGGGCCCCAATCGGGCTTGCTGTTTCGGTGCGCAATCGCGATGTCGCCAAACCGGGCGAAGTGCTTCTGTTTGACAACTCTGGGGATCTGCGCACGCGCCTCAGCGTCGGTCCTGGCCCCATTGGCATGGCCTTCTCGCCCGATGGCGCCACCTTGGCCGTTGCCAACGCCGGCGACGCCGATGACGACTACGCCAACGATCCGGAGGGCAGCCTTTCGCTGATCGACGTGGCGACGGGCACTGCGCGCGTCGTGCGCTTCGACAACATCCTGACCCCTATCCTCGACCCGACCGTGCACCTTGCGTCCCCGCTCGACACCCCCGTCGCCAATGACCTTGCCCCGCGCCATGTGACGATCAACGCAACGGGCGAACTGGCGTTTGTGACGCTTACCGAAAACAACGCCATTGCGGTTGTCGACATCGCCACGGCCACAGTCACGCGCATCTTTGGGGCCGGTTTTCAGGACTACCAGGACCTGTACATCGACGCGTCGGACACGGACAAAAAAGTGCGCCTGCGCCACGCACCGCTCTATGCCCTGCGCCAACCGAGCGCCGTGGCCGCCTTCCGGCAATTCGGTCAAAGCTACATTGTTGTGGCGAACCAGGGCCGGCCGCGCCATCGCCAGGGCTATTCGGAATTGGCCCGCATCAGCGAACTGACGCTCGATCGCGCGACATTCGGCGATGCTGTTGACGCGCTGCAGGCCAACGATGGGATCGGCAGGCTTCAGGTCACCACGGCGCGCGGCGACATCGATGCCGACGGCGACTTCGATGAGCTTTACGCTTTCGGTGGGCGCTCGTTTTCGGTCTTCAACATCACGGGTGCACTCATCTTCGATTCAGGGGACGAATTCGCGCGGATCCTGTCCGGCGCGTTTCCAGCCTGGTTCAACTCCGACGGGCAACAGTCGTCGCGCGATGCCCGCTCCGATGAGCGCGGCGTGGAACCTGCGGCGGTCGCCGTCGGGCGGATCGGGTCGCGCACACTCGGCTTCATCGGCCTACGGCGCATGGGCGGCGTTATGGTGTACGATCTCACAGAGCCGCGCACGCCGCGTTTCCTGGAGTACATGTACAACGCCGACCCCAAGGGTGACCCGGTGGCCGGCACCGCCGGGGATGTCGGCACGGCCGATGTGCTGATGATCCCGGCGACCGACAGCCCCAACGGCCTGCCGCTCCTGGCGGTCGCAAATGCCGTATCGGGCACCGTGACCGTTTACGCGTTGTCATTGATCGCGCCGCGGGGCTCGGTGGCACGCAACTGAAGGCGCCAATCAGATGCCGCCGCAGCACGGGGCTTTGGGCGTG
>CAZGNQ010000395.1:0-3075 GCA_964527285.1 uncultured Hyphomicrobiales bacterium
CGGCTCCGATCTCCCGATCGATCTTGCGCACGGCGTGCAGCACCGTCGTGTGGTCGCGACCACCGATACGACGGCCAATCTCAGGCAGTGACCGCGAGGTGAGCTGCTTGGCAAGATACATGGCAATCTGGCGCGGCTTCACGACTGAGCGGTGGCGCCGCTCCGACAAGATGTCTTGCTTGGAGACGCCGTAGTGCTTCGACACCAGCTTGATGATGTCCTCGATCTTGATGCGCTTGGGCTCATGACCACGCATCACGTCACGCATCGTCTGCTCGGCCATCTCGACCGTGATCTCGGCGCGCGTCAGATTGGCAGCTGCGTAAAGCCGCGTGACGGCACCATCAAGGTCACGCGCATTCTCGGTCAGCCGCTCCGCCAGAAAATCGATCACGTCCGACGAGAGGCGGAAGGACGGGTCCAGCTCCTGCTTCTCCTGGACGCGACGCTCTAGGATATGGCGGCGCAGATCGTAGTCGAGCGTGGTGAGCTCACACACCAGACCCCCGCCGAGGCGTGAGCGCATCCGCGGCTCAAGCGTCTCCAATTGTGCGGGCGCATTGGCCGAGGCCACCACCACCTGGCGACCACTGTCGAGCAGTGCGTTCAGGGTGTGGTCGAACTCGCGCTCGGTCTGCTCGCCCTGCAGGAACTCCATGTCATCGATGATCAGCATATCGATGTTGCGGATCTGCTCCTTGAAGGCCATCGCGCTCTTGGAGCGCAGCGCTTCCACGAAGCGGTAGCGGAACTGCTCAGCCGTCAGATACAGCACGCGCGCCTTCACGAACCGGCGCTTCACATCCCACGCGATCGCGTGCAGCAGATGCGTCTTGCCCAAGCCCACGTTCGAGTGGAGGAAAAGTGGGTTGAACCGCAACGGGCGGTCCAGGACGGTCTCCGCCACCTGACGGGCAGCGGCGTAGGCGAGCCGGTTTGCGGCACCGACGACGAACGATTCAAACGTCAGGCGCGGATCCAGGGACGAACCGTCAAAGCCTGCTGCTTCCGTCGGCTCATGCTGGATGACGGGCATCGCCGGCGCGACGCCTTTTTCACCGTTTTCCGCGCCGGTTCGCGGCGCATTACGCGCAGGCTTGCTTTCTGCCGCTGCGGCCAACGCATTGCCCGAGGACGCTGAATAGCCCGGCTGCCGGATCACGAGCGCCACCTGCGCTGCGGAGGAAAACTCCGACCGGCAGATGGAAAGGAGTTCCTGGCTGTATCGGTTCTCAATCCAGTTTTTCAGGAACCGCGTCGGCAGTGAGATTCGGACCAGACCGTCGTCGCAGCTCTCCAGCTTCATTTTTGCGAACCAGCTCGAATAAACGTCCTTGCCGAGTGTGGCTTTCAGTTCCGCCTGGACCCGGGTCCAGGCCTCGTCCGAGTCGACGACATGGATCGGCATGGCCTCTGGTGTGGCGCCGGTTTGCCCTCCAGCATGATTGGCCGGCGAGATGGCGTCGATGCTGTTCGCCTGGTCGTGATTTTGCCCATGTGCTTGTGTCGCACGCGCTCTCTCGATCCGAGAAACCGCTTCTCCCAGGGACAGCGGCTCGCCGCGCCCAAGGCTCGTATGTGTGGTGTCCATTATTATTCCCGCTTCAGGTTTATCTCCGGAAACGAAGGAGCCCTCCCGTCGAAACTCACGACGAGACCATCGAAGCGCGCGGTCGAACCGCACGTGACGCTACGCGATACAAATAGTGGAGAGACGGCCTGACCGGGGGCCACCGGTCCGCGTGATACGTTCCCCACAGGGCGGCACTGCCGCCTGCCAGTGTCCTGGCCATGATCTGCCCGCGCCAACGCCCTCACAAAGCCGCGCGCACACCATGCTCGCCCCGACCACGCGGCCGGCGCGATTGGATTGGAACCAGATCGAAATGTGTCGAAATCCCGCCGGAACGCCCTCACAATCCGACGGGCGACAGCAATCACGCTGGACGCCCCAATCCGTTGTTCGCGTGTCACGGCCGTGATCCTGTGTGGCCGGAACGAGGGACACTCTGTCCACCGCGTTCCAGCCGAACCACTTCGTCGCGACTGCGAACAGGTCTCTGGCTAGCACCGCGGGCCGGGGTCGACAAGCCGACGCGGACGTCAACTTCGACATGCAATACGATTGGCCCGCGGGCGAATTTGCATCCATCCAGCGTCTGCAACAGAAGACGCAAGCATCTATAATTGCAGCCGTTTTACGATCCAAAACGCCGCATGGCGCGGCTGGGAACGGGGGTAATTTTTCGCCCTGCGCACCATCGATTCTGATTGCCCGCTCCGCCCGCTGGGCCGGCCGGCGAAACAAACAGCCAACCGGTGGGCGCAACCGAAATCACAGTTTTTCAAGAGATTAATACTTGGTTACCGGGAGACTCATCACCACTTCGGGCACGCCGGCTTGTGACCCTCAAGCAACAACAAGCGGGAAGGTGAATGCTTCGCTTGCGGCTTCGAGCGCCCGGCAAGCGGTGGGTCGCCGCGCCACGCAATCGTAGGGTAGACGTCTGGGCTTTTTCTTCCGGAACACACCATTGGGAGCCGTAGCAAAGCTCGAGAGCCTGCGCTGGGCGCGTGCGGAGCCAACACCGCCGATTGCCACGCATCTGACGTTTCGGGGGTGCCATCGGTGACCCGTTGCGGGCGCGACAAACGGGGGCCAGGCGAATTCGCGCGCGGATGCATGCGCGCTCGACGCCCTCGCTTTCGCACCACTGGATGATTGCCACGCAGAATTGCGCCACGCCCGCGCGGGCGCCCGGGAGCTCTTTTCAGCACCAGAAACAACGCAACAGCAGGTGGCCGGTCAGCATATTCGCGGCGCCACATTGGTTCTGGCGCCAATAAAATGAATTATCACAAGCAACCGGGCGCGATCAGTACGCCGCGCGCAGCTTACGCGTGCCAACAAGCCGTTTGCCGGCTTGGCGGTCCGCACATATCAGCCGCCACTGCCGATCCGTACGGAACAGCACAGGCCACGCCGGGGCAGGCGAGAGCAGGGCCAAAAACGGCTGGCCAGAAAGCGTCGCATCCAGGCGTCGTTACGCGCCTGCTGACAGCGCCTTCACACGC
>CAZGNQ010000396.1:0-3074 GCA_964527285.1 uncultured Hyphomicrobiales bacterium
GGACGCCGCCGAGGGCCCCATGCCGCAGACGAAGTTTGTTGTCTCCAAGGCGCTGAAGGTTGGCCTGCGCCCGATCGTTGCGCTGAACAAGATCGACAAGCCCGAGGAGCGCCACGAGGATGTGGTGAATGAGGTGTTCGACCTTTTCGCCAACCTCGACGCCAACGACGACCAGCTTGATTTTCCCATTCTCTACGGCTCTGCCAAGCAGGGCTGGATGGCAGGCGAGCCGACGGGGCCGCAGGACGGCATGGCGCCACTGTTTGACCTCGTGCTCGACCATGTGCCCGCACCGGCGGCCAAGGCCGATGAGCCGTTCCGCATGCTGGCAACCACGATTGAGAGCGATCCCTTCCTGGGGCGCATCCTGACGGGCCGGGTCTCATCGGGTATCGTCAAGCCGAACATGACCATCAAGGCCCTGGGTCGTGATGGCTCCGTCGCTGAGCAGACGCGCGTCTCCAAGGTGCTGGCCTTCCGGGGCCTGGAGCGCCAGCCGATTGAGGAGGGCATCGCGGGTGACATCGTCGCCATCGCCGGGCTCGCCAAGGCGAGCGTGGCGGATACGCTGGTGGACCCGAGCGTGAGCGCGCCCATCGCTGCAGATCCCGTGGACCCGCCGACGCTGTCCATGACCTTCCGCATCAACGATGGCCCGCTTGCCGGCAAGGAGGGCGACAAGGTCCAGAGCCGTGTGATCCGGGAGCGTCTGCTGAAGGAGGCGGAAGGCAACGTGGCCCTGCAGGTCAACGAGACGACCGACAAGGACGCCTTCGAGGTGGCAGGGCGCGGTGAATTGCAACTCGCCATTCTGATTGAAAACATGCGCCGCGAGGGCTTTGAGCTCACCGTGTCGCGCCCGCGCGTGGTCTTCCAGATCGACGAGGCGACGGGCCAGCGCCTGGAGCCGATCGAGGAGGTCATCATCGACGTGGATGAGGAGCACTCTGGCGCCGTCGTGCAGAAACTGTCAGAGCGGCGGGGTGATCTGATCGAGATGAAGCCGTCTGGCGGCGGGCGCCAACGGCTGGTGCTGCATGTGCCGACGCGCGGGCTGATCGGCTATCAGGGCGAGTTGCTGTCAGACACGCGGGGAACGGCCATCATGAACCGTGTCTTCCATGAGTACGCGCCGCACCGCGGCACCATCCAGGGCCGACACACGGGCGTGCTGATCTCCAACGGCGACGGCGAGGCGGTGGCCTATGCGCTGTTCAACCTTGAAGATCGCGGTCCGCTGATGATCGACCCGCAGATGAAAGTCTATCGCGGCATGATCGTGGGCGAGCACACGCGCGGCAACGACCTGGAAGTGAACGTTCTGAAAGGCAAGCAGCTCACCAACGTGCGCGCATCCGGCAAGGACGATGCGATCAAGCTGACGCCGCCGATGAAGCTGAGCCTGGAGCGCGCGCTTGCATACATTCAGGACGATGAGTTGGTTGAGGTGACGCCGGAAAACATCCGCCTGCGCAAGCTGCACCTGGACCCGCACGAGCGCAAACGCGCGGAAAAGGCAGCCGCCGCCGCGGAGTGATGGGGGGATGATAAACCACCCTCTGTCGCGCTCATTCCTGACCGGCATAGGAGCCGCCAAGTGAGGATGTCGAGCGCCTCATTCGCGAACAGAAAACTCAACCCGCGGAGTTTATCATCATTGCGTTCGTTATCGTACTTCTTGTCTCAATAGTCGCACCATGCGCACTTCAAAGGGCACTCGAGACGGCGCAATGACCTCAGCGCACCCACTCCTCATCCTCACCACCGGCGGGACGCTGGACAAGATCCACGACCCGCACACCGAGGCGCTGGCGTTTCCACCCGACGGTGCCACCCACGTGCCCGCCATGCTGGAGCGCGCGCGCTGCCACTGGCCCCGCGTCCAGCCCCTCCTGATGAAGGACAGCCTGGACTTCACGGACGCCGACCGCGACGCGCTCCTCAACGCCATCGCCGCCGCGCCAGAACGCGCCATCGTCGTCACCCACGGGACGGGCACCATGGAGCTGTCCGCCCGGTGGGTCGCCGCCCGCCTTGACCCGGGCACGCAGGCCGATCCCGACCGCGCCAAGACCGTCGTCTTCACGGGCGCGATGCGGCCCCATTCGCTCGGCCAGTCGGACGCGCAATTCAATCTGGGCGGGGCAGTCGTCGCCGCGCAGTGCCTGCCGGCGGGTGTCTACGGCGTGATGAACGGCCGCGTGTTTCCGGCCGCCGCGCTCCACAAGAACACCGACGCCGGCCGCTTCGATCTGTAGGGCTGCGGTCGCCACGCGGGCGGACGACGCGCGCCGCAGTCACAGTCGGATCCCACCCAGATCACCACGATCAGCCCGCCGGCCCGGTTGTCGACCCCGCCATCACCCCCGCCGTCGCCCACAGCACCAACGTCGTCACGGCCGCCAGGCCGATCGACGACAGCGTCATGACCATGCCGGCACCGCGGATCAGCGCGGGCTCATCCGTCTGGCTGACGCCCCAGGCGTGGACCACGCGCCCCACGAGCAGCAGAACCCCCAGCCCATGCACCCACCACGTGGGGCAGCCCTGCAGCTCAACGATCAGGATCAGCAGCAGCCCGAGCGGCGCATACTCCGCACAGTTCCCCTGCACCCTGACGCGGCGCAGCAGTTCCGGATCACCCTCAGTGCCAAGCAGGATCCGCGTCGCCTTGCGGCTGCGCGCAACACGCACGCTCAAAACCAGGAACAGAATGGCGAGCAGCGCGGCATAGACCGGCGTGGCATAGAGCGGGGCGGCGACAGGTGTCATGGAACTGGCCACATTCACGTGCGATTCTTCGCGTCAATCGAGCGGACGCGCTCGCGTGCAACGTCGGAGGGGATCAATGCCGATCCGAACTGTAGCCTACTGGAAACCGGCCGCCGGGGCCATGGCAACACGCCGCCGGTCGTCACGCGCGCACAGCGCGCCCGCGCCGCGGCCGCCCGTCGTCATGGCGCTCTTCGTGGCCGTATTCGCCGCCTGCTCCGTCACCGCGCCGGCGACCGCCCAGGCCAACGACAACGTCCACGCCAAGTATCGCTTCGGCACCGTGCTCGGCCCCACCCAGA
>CAZGNQ010000397.1:0-3050 GCA_964527285.1 uncultured Hyphomicrobiales bacterium
GCGAAAGGCGGTCCATCAGGTGCCTGTGCATGGCGTTGTGCTTCCTGTGGCCAACGGTCAGCTGGAGTGCAAGGTGCTGCGCAGCCCTGTGTAGGTCGGTGGCGTCAGGGTCACGCCCGCGCACATCCGCCAGGGTGTCGACAGGTTGGCCCGTGAGACCGCATTGGCCGGCAGGACCATCATTCATTTGAACATCGTTGGTTATGGCCTGGCCAACGGCGCATTCGTGCAGGATGCCTTGGGCCTCGTCACAGACGATCTGGAGATCGAAATCCACGTCGTGACCATGGAGCCCTCAGCGATCGCCAACCTCGATCTGTTGCTGGACCGCTGCTACCTGAAGCGTGAGCGCCTCGTTCCCACAGGTCTTGCCGCAGCGGCCAGTGCGCTCAACGGGGCCGAGGCTGAGCATGGCGCCGTTGTGCTTGATCTCGGCGCTGGCACCGCCTCGCTCGGCATCGTTTCGCAATCACGGCTGGTTGCGACCGAGAGCTGGCAGTTGGGCAGCAGCCACATCAACTCCGATATTTGCCGGCTGCTGGCGACTTCGCTGGAAGAGGCGGAGAGAATCAAGACGCTGTCTACAACCGTTAGTCCGACGCGTGGCGACGGCTTGGTTGAGGTCCCTTATTCGATCGCCGGGCAGGCGGGCCACGTGGAGGTCTACCATACGACACGCGAGCGCCTGGCGAAGATCGCGGCGCCGCGGATCGACGACCTGCTGGGCCACGTGACCAAGAAACTGGCGAGAGTGGTCGGCAAAGAAGGAGGCGTTTCACAGTTGGTTCTGACGGGCGGCGCGTCTCAGCTGATGGGTTTGGGCGAGCGTGCTCAAAACGCCCTTGGCCTGCCGGTGCGCGTGGCGGCGCCAACCGCTGTGGCGAACATGGACAGCGCCCTGGCGCAGCCACAGTACGCCAGCGTCCACGGGGCCATTCACGCGTGCCTGCTGCCGACGGGGCTGGAGGTTTTGCAGGCCGATCGGACGCCTCTTCGGCCAGCGCTTTCCACCTTCGCGCGCCTGCGAAGCTGGTTCATTGAGAGCTTTTGGGACGATGAGTTGGATGTCGTCCCCCGCGGGCAGCGCCAGTAGCGCGTTTGCGTTGACCCCATCGACACGAACGACAACGCGCGGCGACTGCGACGGCGGGACGCGCGCACAGGAACGCAACCGAGGATGACCGCACGGCACGTGTGGCACCGAGGGGTGCGGGTGTGGGGATCGACATGAGCATTGTGCTGGAGCTTCCCGACGTCACGGACCTCAAGCCGCGGATTGCCGTGATCGGCGTTGGCGGTGCGGGGGGCAACGCGATCAACAACATGATCGCAGCCGGCGTCGAGGGTGTTGAGTTCATCGTCGCCAACACCGACGCACAGGCGCTGGCTGGCACGAGCGCGGAGCATCGCATTCAACTCGGGCGCCAGGCGACACAAGGCCTGGGCGCCGGCTCACGCATGGAAATCGGCGAAGCGGCTGCAGAGGAGGCCGCCGAGGAGATCCGCGAGCATCTGGCGGGCGCCCACATGGTCTTCATCGCCGCCGGCATGGGCGGTGGCACAGGTACGGGCGCGGCCCCCGTGGTCGCGCGGATCGCCCACGACATGGGCATCCTGACCGTTGGAGTGGTGACGAAACCCTTCGTTTTCGAAGGCAATCCCCGCATGCACACGGCGGAAAAAGGCATCGAGACGATGGCCGAGCACGTCGATACGCTCATCGTCTTCCCCAACCAGAACCTGTTTCGCATTGCCAACGAGCAGACGACCTTCAAGGAGGCGTTTCTGCTCGCAGACGAGGTGCTGCATTCCGGGATCGCCTGCATCACCGATCTGATCGTGCATGACGGCCTGATCAATCTCGACTTTGCCGATGTGCGCACCATCATGCTCAACATGGGCTCGGCCATGATGGGCACAGGCGAGGCGAGCGGCGCGCAGCGCGCCGTGCAGGCAGCCGAAAGTGCCATCAAGAACCCGCTGCTGGATGAGGTCTCTCTCCAGGGCGCGAAGGGACTGCTCGTCAGCATTTCTGGCTCCTCGCAGATGACCCTTTACGAGGTGGAGCAGGCGGCGAGCTGCATCCGCGCGGAAGTCGACGACGAGGCCAGCATCATCCTCGGCACGACATTCGATGAGTCGCTGGGCGATCGCCTGAGGGTCTCGATTGTGGCCGCCGGCCTTCAGCCGGCAGCGCGCGCCGCACTGTCCGGCGGGATGGATGGACCAGGCCGCTCTGACCGCCGGTCCGCCGCCGATGGGGCAACAATGCCGGGAAATGATGTGCGCCCGGCTGCGCGCGGCAGCGCGCAGAGAACAGGTGCGCGCGAGCAGAAGTCTGACGGGGCACCCGCATCTCAGCGCGCCCGCGCCGGTGGTGATACGAACGACGGCACATCCGACGGGGCACAGCGCGGTGCCGACCAATCGCGCAGCGACGATGGCGCGGGTGGCGCGAGTGGCCGGGTGAGCGAACCGGCGAAACCCGTTGAGCCACTGCCTGGATTGCCGGAGACGGATGGCGATGTCGCTGCGCCGTCCGCCGGGGCGCACAGCGCGGCCGTCATCCCGCAGCCTGGTGAACCCGAGCCCGCAACGCCGGTCGGGCCTGGTCCTCTGCCGGCAATGGCGCAACCCGCCGCGACAGGGCTGGTCACCTCGTCTCCCCCGACGCAGAACGGTGGCAGCGAACACGTCGGCGATGCGGCCGACGCGTCGCCATCGGCATCAGCGGCGGTCGATCATTCCGACCTCGCCCGTCAGTCTCAATACGCACTGCCGCAGGGCGTCAAAGACCCGGTGCGCACCGTGGCCCCGTCGGCGACCACGTTGCCCGATGGGCCTCTTGGGCATCGTACGTCCAGACCAGGCGATGTCGGTGAGGCAGCGACAGCTGACCGCGCGCCCGCCGACGGGCCCAGAATGCCCGGATCGCTTGTGGATCAGTTGTCCAAAGCCATTGGGGGGGCCGATGGGGGGGGTGCTGCTGCGGGGGGTGATAGCGCACGCCCGGAGCGTCCGCTGCCGGCCGGTCAGCCCGGCGGCGCCCC
>CAZGNQ010000398.1:0-3040 GCA_964527285.1 uncultured Hyphomicrobiales bacterium
CCACGGCGCCACTCGCCTACGTCACGGTCGGCTTCGGCCTTCTGGTCGTCGCTCAGGCCCTTGTCGACGGGGTCTTCGGCGTGGCTGTGATCATGGTCGTGCTCATGATCATGGTCGTGGTCGTGGTCGTGGTCGTGATCATGGTCGTGGTCGTGGTCGTGGTCGTCGTGATCGTGTGCCGCCGCCTTCGCAGCCTTCTTCGCGCCGTGATCGTGGTCGTGGCCGGCGTGATCATCATGATCATCATGATCATGGGCCTCGAACGCGCCGCCCTCACGGAACGCCACCTTCGTCAGCCCCTTGGCATCCAGCAGTTCAACGACACGCGCGTTCTCACCGATGGTCTCCACCGGCCCCTCAAGGAACGCCTCCAGGTCGTGCCCCATCCAGAAGATCACATCGGCCTTTTGCAGAGCCGCCGCCTGCGATGGCTTCATGGCATAGGCATGGGGCGAGCCCGCGCCTTCAACAATCAGGCTCGGCGTCCCGACACCGTCCATCACCGCTGATACAAGCGAATGGACCGGCTTGATCGAGGCAACCACATTGAGATCGCTGTCGGCGATCGCCGGCGCGGACAACGGCAGTGACACGGCAAGGGCGCAAGCGAGCCCCGAAAGAATGCGCATTCTCATCCTCCAGCGGTGTGTTATAAGGTAACGCGATGCGTTACGGCATAACGGCTTGTCAGACGAGCCGCAATGCCCCAACCACGCACGTCCCAAGCGCAAGCGTCGCTGGGCGGCCCGTGTTGATCCGCGCGCCGGCCCGGCCTGCACCCCAGCGGTCCTGCCTGCCAATTGTCATCCGGATGATGCCCATGCTTCACACCTCCAATCCTGTGGTGAGCTTGCAGGGCGCAGGTGTGAGCAGGCGTGGACGGTGGCTGGTGCGGGGCGTCAATCTCTCGCTGAATGCCGGTGAAATCGTCACGCTGATCGGGCCGAACGGTTCAGGCAAGTCGACAACGGCAAAGATGGCGCTCGGCCTGATGGCTCCCGACGAAGGCGAGGCCAGGCTGCGCGAGCACGTGACCGTCGGCTATGTGCCGCAAGCCATCGCCATCGATTGGACGATGCCCCTGTCGGTGGATCGCTTCATGCGGCTGACGGGACGCCCGAGCGACGATGAAGTGGCCCGCGCAGCCGCCCGCACGGGTGTGGACCATCTCATGACCGCTGATGTGCGCACGTTATCGGGCGGGGAGTTTCAGCGTGTGCTGTTGGCGCGCGCCATGGCCCGCCGGCCCCACCTGATGGTTCTGGATGAACCGGTACAGGGCGTTGATTTTACAGGCGAGATTGCACTCTACGATCTGATTGGCAGCATCCGTGATGAACTGGGGTGCGCGGTGCTGCTCATCTCCCACGACTTGCATGTTGTGATGGCCAAGACGGATCGGGTGCTGTGCCTCAACGGCCATGTCTGTTGCGAGGGCACGCCGACAAACGTGCTGGAAAGCCCGGCCTATCGCGCGCTGTTTGGGCCCCGGGCCTCCTCCACGCTGGCGGTCTACCAGCATGACCACGACCACACGCATCTGCCGGATGGCAGCATCTGCGCCCACTCCGATTTGGGCGAAGGAGCGGATCACGCGGGCCAGGCCGATGGCAAACCTGACGCGAGATCCGGCGGCCCATCTGGCGCCCCACCTCTCGCCCCATCTGGCGCGCCAGCTGGCGCTCAAGCTGCCGGGCGTCGCGCACCTGACGCGCGAAGCTTGACCAACCTGAGCGAGGAGACGTCCGATGCTGGATGACTTTTTCTTCCGCGCGCTCATCGCAGGCGTGGGCGTCGCACTGGTGGCCGGCCCGCTTGGCTGCTTCATCATCTGGCGTCGGCTTGCCTACTTCGGCGACACGCTGGCGCACGCCGCTCTGCTTGGCGTGGCGCTCGCGCTGCTGCTGGACGTCAATGTCACGCTGTCGGTGCTGGTTGTCGCCATGCTGATCTCGGTGACGTTGCTGGCGCTGCAGGGCCGTGGGCAACTGCCTGCCGACGCGCTGCTGGGGCTTCTGTCGCACTCCGCATTGGCCGTGGGCCTGGTGGCGCTCGCCTTCATGACGTGGGTGCGCGTGGACCTGATGGCCTTCCTCTTTGGCGACATCCTGGCTGTGTCGCGCACCGACATTGCGGTCATCTACGGCGGTGGGGCCATTGTCCTGGCGATCACAGCTCTCATTTGGCGGGCGCTCTTTGCTGCCACAGTCAGTCGCGATCTGGCGGCCGCTGAGGGTCTGAACCCTGACCGTACGAACCTGATCTTCACCTTGCTGCTGGCGGTCGTCATTGCCATCTCCATGAAGGTGATCGGCGTGCTGCTGATCACGGCGCTGCTCATCATTCCAGCCGCCACGGCCCGGTTTTTCGCCAGCGGCCCTGAACAGATGGCGCTGCTTGCAAGCGCAATTGGCATGGGCGGCGTGATCGCGGGCCTTTACGGATCGCTGACCTTTGACACGCCTTCAGGCCCCACGATTGTGGTGGCTGCACTGTTTTTGTTCGTGATGAGCCTCGCCGCATCGGCCGCGTTGGAAGCGCACCGCGATCGGCGCGGTGGCGGTCTTTAGTTCGTGCCGTCCCCCCTCTCCCCCGACCTCGCGCAACGCGCGCCGGGTGGGCATATCCGATGAGGTTGCTGCGTGACCAAAGTGGCCCACAGGGATTTGACGAAAAACCAGGCCTTGGTTTTCAACGCGCTGGAACGCTCCAACGCGCCATTATCGGCCTATACGATCCTCGATCAATTGCGCAGCGAGGGCCTGCGCGCACCGCTCCAGGTGTACAGGGCCTTGGACAAGCTGATGGAGTTCGGTCTCGTTCACCGGCTTGAAACGCTCAACGCGTTCGTCGCCTGCCGCCACCCGAACTGCGAGGATCACGAGATCATCGCCTTCACGATTTGCGAGGCGTGCGACCGGGTCAGCGAGATCACGGACACCTGCGTGGCGCGAACGCTGCGCCAGGTTGCGGGATCGGCGGACTTTTCCTTGCAAAAGGCGACAGTGGAGTTGCGCGGGGTTTGCCAGCCTTGCCGGAA
>CAZGNQ010000399.1:0-3021 GCA_964527285.1 uncultured Hyphomicrobiales bacterium
CTCCGCTGAACTCTCTCTCCGTACCCCTCAACGGGCTTGCAAAAGCCCATCGTTCACCTCGACTGCCCCGGGATCCCCTGAACTCAGCCGCAGCGATATTACCGGCGTAGCTGATCAAGACGCACACAGCCAAGCAATAGGCGGTCAGTGTGGATGCCAAGCGTGTTGTAACGCCAATATCGTAGCAGAAATGCAACAACTGGGTCCGGAGCGATTATTTATCGAGACGTCTAAGTTTGTCGCCTGGCCGCCACAACCGGTGAGCGGGCAGTGTCGCGCGCTTCGTGTCTCTGTGAGGGGTTCGTCGGGCGTGCCAGCGGGGGCGCAGGCTCTTTGGGCGCACCCTGCGATCAGATGACCGTTGAGCAATCGGGTGGGATGAGCCTGCCAGTGCAACGGTCGGTATGCCGTGATGCCCATGATTTCGGGAAAATCTTTTGATGCGAAAGTGTGGGCCGCGGTTGGCGGTCGGCTCGCCAGCCGCCCTCTTGTCGCGCACCTGACGTGCGGTCCCCACGAGTTGCCGATCTCGAAACCAAACGTCGGGTGCAAAAGCGACACGAGCAGGCGGTGCGTTTCCTCCGCTTTGCCGAGGCAATGAGAGCTGTGTTCCGCCTTTGTCTTTGATCTAAGGGTGCTCTGCTCTGGCCTCGACGATCCAAATCGAGCAGAGAGGCCCAAGGCGGCTGCCAGAATAAACAAGCAACAGCTTACTGGACCTCGGGCCCGTCCGTCTCAGCGCTAAACGAGCTGAGCACTTGATCACCTAGCAGGCAAGCGGCGCGCAGAAACAAAGGAATGACAAACGCGGTGCGTTCGACCCCGCCGCCCGGGGCGGTATCGCCAGGCTTCCGGCGACGATCAGAAGTCGTTTAGCCCCAAAATCCGGTCGATTGAGTGAACGGGCTGCTCCGCAAATCGGTCGAAGCGGGAGGCCAACGCGTCGGCAAGCTCCGTCATTTCACGCGGACCACCGATAATGTAGGGGCGCAGGAAGATGAGAAGCTCAGTCTTCACGCGATCGCGGCTATCAGTACGAAATGCACTGCCGATGAACGGAATATCCTTCAGGCCTGGCACGCCGGTGTCGCCTCGGCTGTTCGTGTCGGAGAACAGACCGCCGACGACGGCTGTCATGCCATCGGCCACCGACAGCTGTGTGGTGACGTTTCGGTTGAGGATGATGGGGCTCGGGATCGCCGGATTAGGATTGCTCGACGCTTCTGACAACTCCTGTTCAATCTCAAGCTCGACGCGCGAGTCGCCGTGAATGATCGGCCGCACATTCAAGATCACACCGGTCTTACGGTATTCCACCTGTTGCAGAATGTCGGTCTGTCCGTCGGTTTCCGTGGGTGCACTCCGCTGTGATGTGATGATTGGGACCTCGGTTCCGACCTCAATCCGTGCGGCCCCACCACTGCGGGCGACGACGCGCGGTGTCGAGAGTATCTCAACCCGGTTGTTCTCAGCCAACGCGCTGACGAGCACCTCGATTTCAGGGCCGTTGGTCACGAATGAGAAGCCACCGCCAACACCAAAACTGCCCAGAGTGCTAAGCGTAAGATCCCGCCCGCCGATACGCAGGTTCTTAAGCAGCCACTCCACCCCGAACTCTGCCCTGCTGGTGAGCGTCAACTCCGCTATCGTGACCTCAATAAGAACGGTGCGCGGTGGCACGTCGAGTTGGCGCAATACTGGTTCGATTTCAGCGTACTGCGCGTTTGTCGCTTGGACGATGACGCGGTTACCTTGTGGATCAACAATGAATTCAACACCCCGTAGTGCAGTCTTCAATGACCCGCTCCCTTGACGGGCCGGCGCGACGGCGTCGGTCCGCGCGCCCGAGCTTGCGTTCAACGCAGCGGTCTGGACAGCGCGAGGGGCGCTCGGCGCGGTAGGTGCCGTATTCTGGTTAACGCCGGAAACGATGCTGACAAGTTGCCGTGCGTCCATATTCCGAACGCTGTATATGAACGTCTTTTTGTCATTGCCAGACGCGCCAGGGACGTCGATCTCACTGGTCCAGTGCAGAACCCGGCTCAACGCCTCGTCGCTGTTGGCAAACACGACAACCGTATTGATCGGCTCAATATCAACGATGTTTATCGCACCACTGCTGTTCTCACTGGTCGAGACAGCATACCCCTCGGTCTGGAGGATCTCTTTCAAACTGCGCGCGAACCGCTTCGAGCTGACAAAGGTTGGGTTGATCGTTGCGACCTTGCTGCCAGCGTACCGCGGTCTGTCGATCAACCGGACCGCCCTGACTGCGGAGCTGACCTCCGCTCCCGGGCCCGACAGCACCAACGAGTTCTCGGAGCGTAGTGCTGCAACTTTGACGCGCCTGGGGGCCACAGATTTCAACAGTTTATGCGCCTGATCCGGAGCAACCGCATTCAGCCGCACGAACTGGATGACCGGTTTCAGATCTTTGGGCGTCTTGTTGTCCGACCGATTGATGATAATCGGCGGCGTCTCAGACAGCATCCGATCGATCGGCTTGAGTGCGAACACGTTGTTATCATAAGCGACCCCAACGCCGTAAGGCTCCAGTGCGGCTTCGGCCAGTTCCACGGCGGTCGTACCGGAGACCTCGCCAGCCGCGCGCATGAACACTTTCTGCTTGGAGTTCGCAACCTTGGGGTCGATGTTGATCGGCACTTGAAGTAGTTCGCCAAAGACAACATTGGCAAATTGTTTCACGGTCAGTCCATCAATCGCGTCGATCCGAACCTTGCGCTCATTGAGAAACTCAAGCACCTGCCGGCGGTCCCGTTGGTTGGCCCTCTCCTCGCGACCAGCCGGCACGGACGCAACGGTTGGGCCGCGTTCGCGGTCCGGCAACCCACTCGCGTCCGCGACGCGTGTTGTAAACGGTGTAATCTCGTTGGGTTGCTTGTTTGTCGGAACCGCCGTGCCGCGCATCACATCGCCCAGTGTGTGCGTCTGCTGAGCGCAACCAGCCAGGACCGTGACCATTCCGACGACAAAGAGCCAACGCATGCGGTGCGCGCGCGC
>CAZGNQ010000400.1:0-3004 GCA_964527285.1 uncultured Hyphomicrobiales bacterium
GTCCGAGATGGGCATCATGGCTGAGCCGATGATGCCGAATGCGTGCCGGATGCCGTGCATCTGGAGGACCTTGATGAAGGCCTCCTCCGTGGTCATTTTCATTGGGCGGGTCTCTTTGTCAGTTCACGTGTTGGGCCGTGTTGCGCTCATGATGTCTAGGACGGTCCGTTGCCGGATGCTATGCTGACTACCTTGCGCATATCTGGCGCGTGGAATTTAATTCTGTCGTGTGCGGCCGGGGCACATCGCAATCACGACGCGGCCGAGGACGCGGTATCACTGCTCGGGACAGCTTGCCATAGGGGGCGATTGCCGCAGCGCGGGCGCCAGACGCCGACTTCGCATGGCGGTTCCGCCACGAGCAGGGCGTACAACATGAAGCGATGAGGCGTCATTCCGGATGCGCCATGGCGCAAGAAGTGAGCGGCGAGCGTCTGCGGATCGGTCGGTATTGAGCCGGGCAGCCTGTTGGGTGGCTGGTCGCCATGAGCATCCCCGATTATGACCGGCGGACGCTTGGTATCGGTCGGAGGACCATCATGGTCGCGACGCGCAGGTTTGTGCGGTTTGGCGGCGTTGCGCTGTTTGTCGCCGGCGTTTCGGCAGCAGCCGTCGGCGGGGCGTCGCCAGCGGCTGACGCGGCATCTGCATGTGCAAATCCGAGTAAGATCCGTGCCTTCGATGCCACTGTCGTTGACGCGCTCGACGGTGAAACCCTGGCCTTGGCAGACGGTCGGCGTATCCGCCTGGCGGGTGCTTTGGCGCCGGCCGCACCGTCGCGGCTGCCGGCAGATGAGCCCTGGCCCCTGGCACAAGCGGCTCGCGCGCACCTCAAATCAATGGCTGCGGGGCAAAGCGTGCGCGTGCTGCCAGTGCGGCGCAAGCGCGATCGGTACGGCAACATCCTTGGGATCGTTGTGCCGTGGGCAGGAGCCGCCGAGGACGTGAAAGCCCCACCAGAATCGCAGTCGGATCGCTCCACCGCCAGCGATGCCGGGGCGTCGCTGCAATGGCGGATGCTGCGGGCAGGGCTTGCGCGCGTCGTGCCCCACCTTTTGACGCATGCGTGTGCCGCTCGGTTGTTGTCGGCGGAAGCAGACGCCCGCACGGCAAACCGCGGCGTCTGGGCGCATGCGCATTATGCCGTGCGCCCATCGGACGATGTTGCAGCGCTGCTGGCCCAGCTCAACACATACCAGGTCACGGAGGGTCGCGTGCGCTCCATCGGCGCGCGAAAGCGTAATGTCTACCTGAACTTCGGCCGTCGCTGGCGGACCGATCTCACTGTGCGCGTGCGTCGGGGCCGTCGCGGCATCGGCACCGAGCTTGAGGCGGCGCTGACGAAACTGGAGGGCCGGCGGGTCCGGGTGCGCGGCTGGGTGGTGCGTGATGGTGGGCCACTGATTGCCGTCTCCCATCCGGCGCAAATCGAACTTCTGGACGGGCGGACCTGATTGATAAGGGTTGGCGCTGAGCGACGGGCCGAGCCGGCCAGCCCGCCCGATGGCCCCCGGCCCGCCCGCCAGACAGCCCACTGGACGCCCACCAGGCAACACAGTGCCGGCCGTGATCGCCTCCGCAGTGCGACTCGTGACACCCTGGCTGACCCACGCCAGCGAGAGCATCCATGGCCAGACACCGCACCGCGTCCCCAACGCCATCACCCGCCCAAGCGCCGGAGCCGCCCCGGTTTGTCCATCTGCGTTGCCACACGGCCTATTCACTGTTGGAAGGGGCATTGCGCACGCCCGATCTGATCAAGCTGGCCGCTGGCAACATGATGCCCGCCGTGGGCATGAGTGATCGCGGCAATCTGTTCGGCGCGCTTGAGTTCTCAGAAAAGGTGGCGGGTGCGGGCCTGCAGCCGATCGTGGGCTGCACGCTCAACGTCGTGTTCGCGCGCGATGAAGGGAGCGGTGATGCGCGTGCGCAAACGCGGCCTCGGGCCGGCAACGCGGCGCGACCGACCTCAATCGCCCTGATCGCCAAAAGCGAAGCCGGGTATGCCAACCTCATGGCGTTATCGAGCATTGCCTACCTGCGCGGCGACCAGGTCGGTGACGGCGTGGGCGAGCCTGATTGTGCTGCGGCTGACGAGGGGGTCGACGGCGGTCTGACCTACGTCACGATGGCGGATCTGTCCGCGCACAATGAGGGCCTGATCGCACTGACGGGCGGACCGGACGGCCCCATTGATCAGGCACTGACGCAGGACCTTGGCGCGGTTGCTGCGGCGCGATTGGCGGCGCTTCAGGCGTGCTTTGGCGATCGGCTCTATGTGGAATTGCAGCGCCATGGCCGCGACAGCGAGGCCAGGACCGAGCCTGCTTTGATCGATCTCGCCTACGCGCGCGGACTGCCGCTTGTCGCCACCAACCAGTGTTACTTCCCGGCGCGCGATGATTATGAGGCCCACGACGCCCTCATTTGCATCGCCGAAGGGCGTTACGTTGCCGAGGATGACCGCCCGCAGCTGACGCCCGAGCATTATTTCAAATCCCAGGGCGAAATGGCGGCGCTGTTTGCCGATCTGCCCGAAGCCTTGGAAAACACGCTGGAGATCGCCCAGCGCTGTGCCTATCGCCCGCTGACCTGCGCGCCCATCCTGCCGACGTTCGTGGACGATGTCGGCGAAGCAGGCGATGCCGATGTTGTGCTCAAGGCCGAGGCGGATGAGCTGTCACGCCAGGCGCGCGAGGGCCTTGCGCAACGCATCGAACGCCACGGCCTGGCCGAAGGCGTCAGCGAGGAGGATTACTGGAAGCGCCTGGATTTCGAACTCGACATCATCACGCGGATGAAATTCCCCGGTTACTTCCTGATCGTCGCGGACTTCATCAAGTGGGCCAAGGGGCAATCCATTCCTGTGGGCCCCGGGCGTGGCTCCGGCGCCGGCTCCGTGGTGGCGTGGGCGCTTACCATCACGGATCTCGATCCGCTTCAGTTCGGCCTGCTGTTTGAGCGCTTCCTGAACCCCGAGCGCGTGTCGATGCCGGACTTCGAC
>CAZGNQ010000401.1:0-2985 GCA_964527285.1 uncultured Hyphomicrobiales bacterium
GATGTCGGTGACGTCTTCACGCACACCCGGAATAGAAGAGAATTCGTGACGCACGCCATCGATGTGCATGCTGGTGACGGCACCGCCCTGGAGTGAGGACAGCAGTACGCGGCGCAGTGAGTTGCCAAGTGTCATGCCGAAACCGCGCTCGAGCGGCTCGGCAATCATGGTTGCCTGGCGCAGCGGATCGCGCCCGGATCGGATTTCAAGCTTGTTCGGCTTGATGAGATCCTGCCAGTTCTTCTGGAGCATCGGTGAGGTCATCGCTTGCCTCCGGTCGGCAATGGTCCGGGCCCCGGCGGCCCGGTATCGTCAAATATCGTTTTCGTCATCGGGCTGAGCAGCCAGTGCGCAGCCTTACCATCACTGCTGCCGTGGCCCCTTGGCGCGCTACTTGTACCCGTGGCGCGCTTCTCGATGCCAGCGGCTCATGGGGTTGCACCGCTGCTGACCGCGTCAAATGCCCCGACGCCAGCATACGATCGGTTGCATGCCAATGGGCAGCCTGCACTCCCTCACACCGCCCTGAATGAACCGTCTTCGGGCAAACAGGCGGAAGGTGGCGCGCAACAGATCCGGGCGTCAGACGCGACGCTTTTTGCGCGGGCGGCAACCATTGTGGGCAATCGGCGACACATCCCGGATCGACGTCACTGTCAGACCCAGAGCCTGAAGCGCGCGCAGAGCACTCTCACGCCCGGAACCAGGGCCGCGCACCTGAACTTCCACCGTACGCAGACCGTGCTCTTGTGCCTTGCGGCCCGCCTCTTCAGCAGCGACCTGCGCGGCGTACGGCGTAGATTTACGCGAGCCCTTGAAGCCCATCTGGCCAGCAGACGACCACGAAATCGCATTGCCCTGCGCGTCGGTGATCGTCACCATCGTGTTGTTGAATGTCGCACCAAGTTGGGCAACACCGGACGAGATGTTCTTTTTCTCGCGTTTTTTAACCTTAGCGCGATCTTTCGCCATCGATCAGACCTTCTGGCAGGGAGCGCCGCAGCGTCCCGCAATAAAACGACGCCAACCCTCGGGCCGACGAATGCTGTTTGGCGGTTACTTCTTCTTACCGGCGATCGCGACGGCCTTGCCCTTGCGGGTGCGTGCGTTCGTGTGCGTGCGCTGGCCACGCACCGGAAGCTTGCGGCGGTGACGCAGGCCACGATAGCAGCCAAGGTCCATCAACCGCTTGATGTTCATGGAGGTTTCGCGCCGCAAGTCGCCTTCGACGAGGTACTCCGCATCGATGATCTCTCGCATGCGGATCACTTCGGCGTCCGACAGTTCATTCACCCGGCGCTCCGGCGTGATATTGACCTTGGCGCAGATTTCCTTGGCGAATGCCGGCCCGATGCCGTGAATGTAGGTGAGCGCAATCTCAACGCGCTTGCCCGTGGGGATATTGACACCAGCAATACGAGCCAAAGTGCTTCTCCTGATGCGCCAGTGCGTTGCCGTTGATGGCAAGCACGCTGGCTTCCGCTTGTCTGAGATGGCAAGCAACGGTGCGCTCAAACATGCGGTTCCGCGCGCGCGCACGATATGCCGAAGCGCAGGGGATAATTCGGAGCGGGGCCGGCGTCAACCCTGAATTCCCGCTCCGTGTCAAGATGCGGCGTATTCACAGCGGTTGGAACGATTTTGAGGTCCTTGTACGCCGTCGGCGGGCTGTTGTGAGCGCGCGTCCTGCGCGTGCCCACTCTCAATAAGACTGACGAAAGGTGAGACCCACCGCGTTGTCAGGCCGAGACCGTTTCACGGGCACGAACCGCCGGTTCAAGCGCCTGGATCATGGACGCTGTCACCGCATCGATTTCCGCCATACCGTCAACCGTGCGCAGCAATCCAAGCGCGTGGTAATAGCCGATCAGCGGCGACGTTTCCTTGTAGTAGGCGAGAAGGCGCGAGCGCAGCGTCTCTTCGTTGTCATCCGCGCGGCGCTTGAACTGCGTCCCGCCACACCGGTCGCATACGCCAGCGTTCGCAGGCTGCTTGAAGGTGTCGTGATAGCCTTCGCCGCATGTCGCGCATGTGTAGCGACCCGTGATGCGCTCCACGAGTTGCTCATCATCCACGCGCAACTCGATCACGGCGTCGAGGCTCGTGCCGGTCTCATTCAGCAGGGTGGCCAGCGCGTCCGCCTGCGCAAGGGTGCGGGGAAAGCCGTCCAGGATGAACCCGTGCGCGCAATCGGTTTCCTGAATGCGTTCGCGGATGATGCCGATCACGATGTCGTCGGAGACGAGTTGCCCCGCCTCCATCACGGCTTTGGCTTTCTGCCCAACGGGCGTGCCCGCCGCCACAGCGGCCCGCAGCATGTCGCCGGTGGAGAGCTGGCACAGACCCAGATGCTCTTCCAGCCGCTTGGCCTGTGTGCCCTTGCCCGCGCCGGGCGGTCCCACCAGCATCAATTTCATCGCCGTTTCACCCCTCCCGCGCGGGCACCCTTCAGCTTGGACTTCTTGATGAGCCCTTCATACTGATGTGCCAGCAGATGGCTTTGCACCTGCGCCACCGTATCCATCGTCACACTGACAACGATCAGCAACGACGTTCCTCCGAAATAGAAGGGCACAGCCAAGTTCGATATCAGCAGTTCGGGCAATAGACAGACGAGCACCAGATAAGCGGCACCAACCACGGTGATGCGGTTCAGCACATACTCAATGCGTTCAGCCGTGCGCTCGCCGGGGCGATATCCAGGTATGAACCCGCCGTACTTCTTCAGGTTGTCCGCCGTCTCCTTCGGGTTGAAAACGATGGACGTGTAGAAAAAGGCGAAGAACACAATCAGCGCCGTGTAGATCGCCAAGTAAAGCGGCGCGCCGCGCCCGAGAAGGGCCGTCAGATCGGTAAGCCAGCCCGTGCTTCCCGCCGCCGAGAATGTCGCCACCGTTGTCGGCAGAAGCAACAGAGATGATGCAAAGATCGGTGGGATCACACCGGCGGTGTTCAGTTTGAGCGGCAGGTGCGAGCTGTCGCCCT
>CAZGNQ010000402.1:0-2968 GCA_964527285.1 uncultured Hyphomicrobiales bacterium
CGTAGAGCGAGAGAGCGGTAAGCGCGTATTGGATTGTCTTGCTCACAGATGTCATATTTCCCCCTTGGAAAGTCAAATTGGCTCTTTGCGCGGTAGCAACTGGCTCAACGCCTGAAGGCATCGTCGGGCCAATCGAGTAAGTGAACCATCGCAGCTTGTGCGAGTTTCGCAATGAGTGCGACTGTAATGAATAGATTCACGGGAAGCTTTACCTAACCGGCTGCGAGGCTGTAGCATGCCGTCTCAAGATGGTGTACCAAGGGTCCGGTCAGCCCTCGTTCGCGACCGCTGATCTCATTTCGGCAATGAGCTTTTGACACTCGTCATCACCACCAGCGAACGAGGCATCAGTCGATGGCACCTGACCGGTGATCTGCGCACCGGCGGTCGTCAAAAGTTCACCAACTTGATCGGCTGTGATGTAGCCCTTTTCCTTGGCAGCCTCTGCTGTCAAACAAGCACCCGCTTTGACGCCGGTCACGATCCCAGCGCCGGCGCCCGCGCCAATCAACAAGCCGCCAGCCAAGAAAAACACTGCCGCCGCACCCACCACAGCACCGACCACGAACAACACAAACGACTTCACCGGCGAATTCCTTTCATGCGTTAGCTAGCGCCGCCGCACCCCGCGGCCTCTCAGCTTTGTGATACCACCCTGTCATGACAGCGACGTGGCACTGGCACTGGCACTGGCGGATGTAGCCCCGCGCGATTGTTTGAATACCACAGTGCGAATAGTCCGCCCTCGATGTCCGCAGGTCACGCCCTGCTGACGATCCAGTACTCTGTTATGCGTGCTCAGAGCATTTCGGCAGGTGGCCCAAGTACCCATAGGACGTGTGCGGACGACTTGGTCGGCTACCGGGGGTAGACCTTCCATCAGCATCATGTTCGACTGCTACTGAGGGTGCAACCGACCATACGCTCAGCATGCGGACTATGGGGTCCATGACCAAAGCCGACCTACCGCCTCAGAGCAACAGCCCCTTCTCCAACCACCACGAACGGCGCCCAGTAGGACGGGTGCGCTTCATGCGGGGCGCCGTTGTCGATCATGTCGAGCATGGCGCGGCGGAGCGCTTCGGCGCGACCGACCGAGCCGTCGGAGATCGCGCGCACGGAGCGGGTGATCAGCTTGACGGTCGCGTCGGAATAGACCTCCCAGTGCGAGACCAGCAGCGCGCGGGCGCCGGCATAGAAGAACACGCGCGCCAAGCGCGACAGCGCTTCGGCATTGGTCTTGTCATCGCCGCCCGCCGTGTTGCAGGCCGACAGGATCACCCAGTCGGCGTCGAGTTTGAGGCCCGCGATCTCGCTGGCGGAGAGATAGCCGTCGTCATCAGCGGTCGCGGTGTTAGGCGGCGTCAAGATCAGGCCCGGCTCGTTGGTGCCGGAAAGCTGGCCCGCCAGCGTGCCATGGGTTGCGAAATGCACGATGCGATAGCGTGCGAGCTCGGCGCTGGAGTTCAGCCACTTGATCTCGGTCTCGGTCGCATTTGCACCCAACCGCATGTCGCGCACGTCGGCGCCGAGATCGCGGGCGACCGCACAGAGCTCATCGGCGGTTTCCGGCAATGGCGTTTGTCGCTTCAGGTGGGCGAGATCGGCAAGCCCGCCGCGCGTCGGAACCGGCGTCACGCCACCGCGCAGTCCAACCAGCGAGGCGACACGCTCGAACACCGTCGCGCGACAGTGCTGAAAGGCGCGTGCCCGCTGCGCGCGATCTGACGTCGGGTCAGGCCCATCGAGCAGCGGATTGCCGAAGCCGATCATTGGCCGATCCGCCTGGGACGGCTTGGCGACGCGGCGCAGTGATTTGAGCGCTGAGACGGACGGCAGAATGGTGATCGCGTGCTTGCGGGCGAGCCACGCGACGTCTTTCATCAGCGCATCGGCCTTCGGCGGCGTGGTCACGAGCACCTGGAACGGTAGCTTTGTCAGCGCGCCTGACGGAACGACCAGCAGTTGCTTGCCCGCGACCAGGTCTTCCGCGTCGCCGAGCAGGCTCTTGTAGAGCGCATGCGTGCGGGTGGTGTCGAATGGCAGCGGGTCGCCGGCCATTGGCAGTTTATCGAGCGGCACCTTGAGGAGATCGGCGCAGGTGAGCGCCCCGTCTCCGTGCCAGGCCGTCGCATCGAGCCCGCAGCGCAGCGCGCCGACCTCGCGCTGCAATGCCGCCGTGCCGAGCGGTGAGCGCAGCCAGCGCACGTCGGTCTTGGTGACCACCCAGACGAAGGTCTCTTCGGGCAGGTTTGGGAAGCGATCATCGGTGTCGAGAAACAGCACCAGCGCCTCGTCGTCGCGAAGCGCGGCTTGCACATCAACCGTGGAAAGCGGCGTCGGCTTGGACAGCGCCGCGTACTCTGGGAAGTCGCTGGCCAGCGTCGCATCGATGGCTACGAGGCGTTGATTGATCGCGGTCAGCCTCGATGCCAGTGCGGCCTCCTGATCTGCGTTGCGCCGCGCCGGTGGCTCGCTCTTGGCCGCGATGAGCTGCTTGTCACGCGCGGTCCACTCGCCGACCAGATCCTGCCGCTCACGGACGAGGGCAGCCAGCGCGGGTGAGCCGCCAGCCGAGCGCGCCGCGGTTTGCGCCAGCGCGGTGGCTGCTTCGGAGCCGACACCCCATTGGGCGGTTTCGAACATGTCCGCGGCAGGCCCCTTGGCATCGCCGCTTTTACTTGCCGCGACACGGTACGTCGTCTTCACGAGCCCGGCAAATTGCCAGCTCTTTCGCTGCGTCTCCCCCCTGGATGATCCCCGACCCGTGCCACCGAGGCCTCGCGCGGCGCGCCGTTGCAGCAGCCCGTTAGCCCGCCGCCACCACTCGGCCCCTGCATTCAGATCATTTTGTGCAAGTGCGAGCCATGCGAGGTTGTTGAGGGTGTTTCCAACGTTTGGATGGTCGGGGCCCAGCGCTTTTTCACGGATGGAGAGTGAGCGCTTGTAGAGCGGTTCGGCTTCGGCG
>CAZGNQ010000403.1:0-2960 GCA_964527285.1 uncultured Hyphomicrobiales bacterium
TGGCGGCCAGACGAAACAAGCGCTTGGTGACACAACTCGAGTTCGAGGACGCCAAGGATAAGGTCATGATGGGCGCGGAGCGCCGCTCCATGGTGATGACTGAAGAAGAGAAAAAGCTGACGGCCTATCACGAGGCTGGCCACGCGATTGTGGCGCTGCACGTGCCGGACCACGATCCGCTTCACAAGGTGACGATCATTCCGCGCGGTCAGGCGCTCGGTGTGACGATGAGCCTGCCTGAGAAGGACCGCCTGAGCTACACCAAGCAGTATTGCGTCTCCAAGATCGCCATGACGTTCGGTGGCCGCGAAGCTGAGATCCTCACGTTCGGGCCGGACAAGGTCACCAACGGTGCGACCGGCGACATCCAGCAGGCCACGCGACTGGCCCGCGCCATGATCATGGAGTGGGGTATGTCGGAGAAGCTGGGGCGCGTGCGCTACTCATCGAACGAGCAGGAGGTGTTCCTCGGGCATTCGGTGACGCAGTCCACAAACATGTCCGATGAGACGGCCAAGCTGATTGATGCTGAGGTGCGCCAGTTGATCGAGGATGGTGAAGACACGGCGCGCCGGATCCTCACGGAACGCCGCGACGAGTTGGAGGCGTTGGCGCAAGGGCTGCTCGAGTATGAGACGCTCACGGGTCACGAAATCACCGACCTAATCGCCGGCAAGCCGCCCGTGCGTGATGACGGTGACGGCGGTGCTGCGGCCACGGCCTCAGCTGTGCCGACGGCCGGCAAGCCGCGCCGGGCCGACCCGGAGCCTGACACGGGCGCAGAGCCGCAGCCGGCCTGACCCGACGGTCTGGTAAGCAACCATGACGTTGTGGATCTCACAGGGGGCCTTCGGGTCCCCTTTTTTTTTTGCGTCGCGCGGCACGACCCCCTTGCGCCTGTCATATTCTTGACGCATACAAAAAGAGAACATTATGTGATCAGGAAGACCGCCCTATGCCGCGACGCAGCAGATTGCCTCCGCGCGATCCGTTCCATCACCCGGCCGCCGATGAGGTTGATTATGAGACGCTGTTGTGGGGACTTGGTCAGGCTTATGCTGCCGTGCAGGGCCTGCACAAAGCCTGCGGCATCCGAAATCCAGTCTTCAGGGCCGCTGAGGATGTGATGGCGCGGCTGGAAGCCCTTGCGATCCTGACCCGTGCCACCGACGCGCTCTCCAGACTGCATGGCCATGCCCAAGAGGCCACGCATCACAAACAGCCGCACGAGCGACAGACAAACGATGACCGACAATCTTGATCGTGACGGGCGCAATGACGGACCGCGCCACTGGGCCGGTATCGAACTGACACCGGAACGCCTGCCGCTGGTGATGGGCATCGTCAACGTGACGCCCGACAGCTTTTCCGACGGCGGGCAATGGCAAGACCCAAACGTCGCCATCGATCACGCCATGGCGCTTGTGGCCGAAGGCGCTGACATCCTGGATGTGGGCGGCGAGAGCACGCGTCCTGGCTCCGACGCCGTGGCGCTCGACGATGAACTGGCGCGGGTCGTCCCCGTGATTGAGGGCATCGCGGCGCGCACCACGACGCCGATCAGCATCGACACGCGCAAGGCTGCGGTCATGCGGGCGGCAATTGAGGCGGGCGCCACCATTGTCAATGACGTCTCGGCGCTCACCTTTGACCCCGATGCGTTGGCGACCATTGCCGATCACGACTGCCCGATCGTGCTGATGCATGCCAAGGGCGACCCGAAGACGATGCAGGACGATCCCGTCTACGATGATGTGTGCCGTGAAGTGGCCGAGTTTCTGGCGGCCCGCGTCGTTGCAGCTGTGCAGGCTGGGGTGGCGCCTGAACGCATCGCCATCGATCCGGGGATCGGCTTTGGCAAAACGCTTGAGCACAATCTGGCGTTGCTGAAGGCGCTGAAACACTTCCAGGCCATGGGCCAACCGGTGCTGCTGGGCGCATCGCGCAAGCGCTTCATCGGTACGCTCAGCGGCGTTGCGGAGCCCGCGGACCGTGTCCACGGCTCCGTAGCCGTTGCGCTGCATGGGGCGGATGCGGGTGTGCAGATCTTGCGGGTGCACGATGTCGCGGCCACAGTGCAGGCGCTGCGCATTTGGAGGGCGCTGCGCGCGTGAACTGCCGGCCGGGCCGAACAGACACACGCGCGCCCGTTGGTGGACGCAGGCCCGTGGAACGCATGACCCCGTGCGCGTCAGCGCTGGCCCGGCGGGCTGCGTGCCGAACGGCAACCACCACCGTGAGGTTCAGCGGTGATGGTCAACCCAAGAGCGCCGTGAGCACACTGGCCGCTGTGATCAAGGCCACCTCGATCACGGTCAGCACCCACTCGATTGCACCCACGAGGACCACGAACGCCGTGCGTGAGACCGCAGCGAGCCCTGCAGCAACGGCGCCGGTGGCAGCACCTGCCATAAGCGCGGTCTGCCCGCCGAAGCCTGCGATGTACCAGGCGAGCGCGGCCACCATCGCGCTGATGACGAGGACGAGGCAGAGCGTCATCCACCGGGGCAGATCATCGCGCGCAATTCGGCGTCTGCGTCGCAATCCCTGCATGATGGTCTCCCCGGCAGCGCCATCGTCCTTCATGCCCACCCGTGCTGCGTGCTCACACGCTGGCTCGCTCAGGCGTTCACGCCGCGCACCCGTGCCCGGTTCGCCAGAGCCCGGGTCTGCTCAACCATTTCTTTGGCGCGTGACCAATACCGCCGGTCAAGCTCGTAATTGAACGTCACGCCAGGCGGGAATGTGGCCACATCCATAATGTGGTCGAATGGAATATCCCCCAGTCCCAGTGGCAAATGCAGATCCCCAAGCCCGAACGCCAATGCTTCAGATCGCGAGAACAGCTTCATGTCGCGCGGCTGTCCGTAGCTGTCGTGAATGTGCAGATGGCGCGAATACGGCGTGAGCCCGGCGACTTCCTCCATGAAATCGGACCCGCGCAGGGTCGACGTGATGTA
>CAZGNQ010000404.1:0-2943 GCA_964527285.1 uncultured Hyphomicrobiales bacterium
CCGTGAGCCGAACCAGGAGTGCCCTGATTTTCTGTTTGTCTTACGCCTTTTTCTCGCGGGTCCGTCGCCCGCCAAACAGAAGCCGCCATAGGATCATCAGTAAGATCAGAATAAGAATACCGGCCCCAGAAGTCACCACCGGGTGCTTGGCCCACAGCAGGTACGGATCGATCCGACCGTCGATGACCTCGCGCGCGTGGCCGATATAGGCAAACGGATTGAAAGCGGTTGCGGGTTGGAGTGCAAAGCCGACGGCGGCGGTCTGGTCTCCGCTGCGCAGTATTGCGCTTTGCACGCCGGTGGCAGACAGAAAGCCAAGCCGCTCCGGATAACGCTTAATGGCGATCAGCAGCGCGTTGCGGGCATCGCCCGACAGCGTTGCCGCATAATCGGCAAGCGCGGCCAGTTGCGGCGCCGTCAGATCCTCGGTGAGGGCCTTGAGATCCGTCGGATCGAGGTTCAGCAGCGTGTTGCGTTGGCCGGCCGAGATCGAAAGAAGCGCATCAATGGCGCGTCTCTGGCCCAGATCCAGCATCTTGTGGAGGAGCGGTGTGGTAAACACAGCCGGTTGTGCGCGCCGATGCACCTCGTAGGCTGCGACCTCGTCGATGCGTCCTTCGGCGAGGTCTGACCAGACGAAGGCGGCCTCGAGGTCTCCGCGGTCAACCGCAATATCAATGGCCGCGGGAGGCAGCCGCCCCACGGCGCGTTGTAAGCTGCCATCGGCAAGGCGCGCCTCGATGGCCGCCGTTGCGTCAGCGCTGGATGCCGCGATGACGGACACCACGCGATCAAGCTGACTGAGGCGATCGGGCTCCAGACGGTTCACGAAGGCCTTGAAGGTGTCGACCTCGCGGGTCAGGTCGACCACCTTGGCGTGCGCAACCTGGAACTCGCGCCAGAGACCAACAATGCGGTTCGCCACCGCGGCGGATAAGTCGGCAACCTGATCGTTCATCTGGGCCTGCAGCGCGCCGGCGATTTCTGTGCGCACGGCCTTGGCCGCAGTGTCAGACTTCATTTCGTCAGCAATAATCGGCAGCGCACCATTGCGCAGATCCCAAAGGTCTTTGGCAATCAGCACCACACCGATCCCGCCAGTCACAACGGCGACGATCCGGGAGAGAACGGCGCCAACGATCCGCTGGCCGACGCGCCTTGCCATGTTCATGAGCGTGCGGCGGACGAGCAGCACAAGAGCGCCAGCTATGGCCTCTGACCCGGCCAGGACCACCTGGCTGGTTCCGACACTGGCCTCGTAGCCTTCGAGCGCTGGGTCGAACGCGCCCGCGGTCTGGCCGGACACGATGCGCGCCATGCCCCTGCCATAACGGGCGCCGACGAACGCCCGGACGCATTCCAGTGTTGGTTCGGCCGCGTCGATGGTGGTCAGTTCAAGGCCACCCGCCAGTTCGCGGCTGGCATCTTCAACCAGTTCGGTCACGGCCGCCTTGAACTTGTCGGATCGGTAGACCCGCAGCGCCATGTCGTTCGCCAGCTTCTTTGCGCTTTCGGAAGAGACCAGCGTGGAGACAAGGTCGCTCCAGTCGCTTTGTTCGCGTGCGTCCTCCGTGGCGCGGTCCACCAGTTCGGCGACGAGCGCGTCCATGCGGTTGTCGCGCCATTGGTCCGCAATGAGCGCGTCGAAATCGATTTTGCGGATGCCCTCGGCGAAGGCCGCGCCGGACACTTCACGGATACGGGCCTCAAAAGCCGCCTCGTCCTCGACGCGGCATCGGGTATCGAGGTTGCTGAGTGCTGCGGGCGCGCGCGTCGAGGCGGAGATGTTTGTGGCAGGAGCTGGCGCCGATCGTCCTGGCGATGGCGCTGCTGCTGATTGCGCCAGGGCCAGCGTCGGTTGAAGCGTCAGCGCCGTGGCGGTGATCAGCGTGAGACAGAAGTGTCGGCCGCGCTGAACGGCGCAACGGGCGGCGCCGGTTAAGCGAAGGTCGGGGCGGTGAGGCGGCATGGGCGAGCGCTTTGTGTGACGGTGGCGGCATTACGCGAGTATAGACCACGCGGCTCTGCCCGGCAGCGGCGGTTTTGTGAAAGTTTTGTGGGGTGGGGGGATGAACGCTGAGAGGTGCGAGCTGCGAACTGCAAGAAGACGTGCAGCCAGTTTTTCGGCCACCAGCAGGGGGCGACGGCGCGCGTTTGGCGGCTCTCGGCAGGGCGGCGCGGCATCGCGCGGACTGCGGCGTATAAGATGCTACGACAATGAATTGTAAGCTGCCCGCTATGCCACTTGGAACGAGGCATCATGATGCAGCGTGTGCCGTACGGCCGATGCTCAAAATGCGAAGTGCATGGGGATGATCAGCAGATCGAAAGCGCCGGCGAAGACTGTGGTGGGCGCATCCGCGCGCCCTGCCATGCTGGGCCCAGCTTCGTCCTGAACAAACTGGGTTGCGAACAAAAAAAAACCGAGACCAGTGAGGCCTCGGTTTTTTTTGCGTGTGAGAAGAGATCCGTGCGCCGTGTATGCCTGGCAACGACCTACTCTCCCACAGGAGTTCCTGCAGTACCATCAGCGCTGGACCTTTTCACGGCCGAGTTCGGGATGGGTTCGGGTGTAGACAGTCCGCAATAATCACCAGGCAAACGCGGCGCACGTTGTGATGCAAATCAAACTGGTCAAATCAGGTGCATCCGAATGGATGGACATTGTCTAATGAGAGCGTTCAAGCCAATCGAGTTATTAGTACCGGTTAGCTTCACACATTGCTGCGCTTCCACACCCGGCCTATCAACGTGGTGGTCTGCCACGACTCTCAAGGGAATACTGGTCTTGAGGGGGGCTTCCCGCTTAGATGCCTTCAGCGGTTATCCCGTCCGTACATAGCTACCCAGCTATGCTGCTGGCGCAACAACTGGTCCACCAGAGGTACGTCCACCCCGGTCCTCTCGTACTAAGGGCAGCTCCTCTCAATATTCCTACACCCA
>CAZGNQ010000405.1:0-2929 GCA_964527285.1 uncultured Hyphomicrobiales bacterium
CGTTGTCCACAACGTCGCCCACGCCTACGGCAAGACGGCAACCTTCATGCCGAAGCCTGTCTATGGCGACAACGGCTCGGGCATGCACTGCCACCAGTCGCTGTTCCTGAACGGCGAAGCTGTGTTCGCAGGCGACGGCTATGCCGGTCTTTCCGAGACCTGCCTGTTCTACATTGGCGGAATTCTGAAGCACGCACGCGCGCTCAACGCCTTCACCAATCCGTCCACGAACAGCTACAAGCGTCTCGTGCCCGGCTATGAGGCGCCTGTCCTGCTGGCGTACTCCGCACGCAACCGCTCTGCATCGTGCCGCATCCCGTACGTGACGAGCCCGAAGGCACGGCGGATGGAAATTCGCTTCCCTGACCCGACGGCCAACCCCTACCTGGCGTTCTCGGCCATGCTGATGGCCGGCATGGATGGCATTGTGAACCGCATCCACCCGGGCGATCCGATGGACATGAACCTCTATGAGCTGCCGGAAGAGCAGCTCAAGGGCATCCCGACGGTCTGCCGTTCGCTGCGCGAGGCGGTTGAGGCACTGCAGGAAGACCACCAGTTCCTGACGGCAGGCGGTGTGTTCACCGAGGATCAGCTTGAGGGTTACGTTGAGCTGAAGATGGAAGAGGTGGAGCGTTTCGAGATGACGCCGCACCCGGTCGAGTTCGACATGTACTACTCGGTCTGATCTGCCGCACTTGGCAAGCAAACTGGGAGAGGGGGCCACATGGCTCCCTCTTTTTTTTACCGCCCACTTTCGCCACGCCGCAGCTTTGGAAACGCGGTACCTGCTCTGACACACCATTCAATTCACGGCCGCGTGAAGAGATGCGCAACGTCTGGCCACAGCCTCATTCCGACCAGATTCAGGCTCCTAAACGTCCAAAACTCCCGTTTTGTGCGGCCGATCGCTGGAGGTGAGGATGCGGTTTCTGACGGCCATTTGCCTTGCACTCATGGTGGCCACTCAGGCCGCACCCGCGCAGGCCGAGAAGCGCGTTGCCCTTGTGATCGGCCAGAACGATTACAGCGCGCTCTCAAAGCTCTCCAACCCGGCACGCGATGCGGAACGCATGGCCGGCATCCTCTCAGCAAACGGTTTTGACGTCATATCGTGCGACGGCGTGCGACCAGGATGCTTTGACCAATCCCGTGCCGGATTGCTGAAAGCCTTGGCAAAACTTGAGATCGCATCCATCGAGGCGGATTTAGCGTTCATCTTTTACGCCGGGCACGGGCTGGAAACGGAATTTGGAAACATCCTGGCCCCTGTTGATGCCAGCGTTGATTGTGCCAATTACAATGTTGAGCGCGGGGTTCTGATCGAGCAGTTCCTTCTTTCCTCAAGCCCCGCTCGCCAACGTATTGTTGTCATCGACGCCTGTCGCGACAATCCGCTCAAAGTGGCCTGCCCGCCCCCGCCCGCAAACAAGACATTGTCGTTCGCCGATATCAAGGTGCCGGCCGCAAGCGACTTCCTCCTGGTGACTTCGACAAAGCCGGGACAACAGGCACAAGACGGGCCGCCCGGCACGAACTCCCCTTTTGCGACAGCGTTGTTCGCCGCACTGGAAGAGCAACCGGGCATCTATTTCGATCAGGTCTTCAATCGTGTCGCCAAGGCCGTCATTGAAACAACGCGAGAAACGGCGTTCACGCAATTGCCGGAAATCCTGGCACGCGGCGGTGCGCCCGAGGCATGCCTGCGCGGTGACGCCTGCGCCGCAGACGCACGTGCCGAAGCACTCGCAAGCGAAGTGGCGGCGCTGAAAATTGCTCGCGCCCGCGATCAGGAGCTTGCAGGCGTCGCCCAATCCTACCTGGATCAGGTCGAGAAACGGCGTGGGCGGCGATTGACCGCGCAAGAACGCCAGGATGCGTTGCTTGAATATGCGAGCCTCAGCCGGGATCTTGCCGGGCGCGACAATTCCACGGCCGAGGCTGCACTGGCGCAATTGAAGGCCGGCGACGAGAGCGCTGCGGAACGGTTGTTTGAAACCGATTTGAACGAATTGGAGGCGGCGGAATCCCGCATCGCAGCCAGCCGGTCCGAGACGCGACAGCGCATGGCGCGCGCTGCACGTCACGTTGCGCAGCTCAACCGCTATCGCGACGTCGCCAAATCAATGACGTTCTTTCAAAAAGCCGTCCGCTACGACCCTGAGCATGCGCCCACGTGGGAAGGCTTTGCCCGCACCGCGGTTGAGGCCGGCAGAACGAAAACAGCCGCGGAGGCTTTTCAGCGCACCATCGATATCGCCAAACAATCAGGCAACAGCGGTCGCCAATTCCACGCCCGGATCGGGCTGGGCGAAGTGGCACTGTCGCGTGGGCAATTGGATGATGCCGCAAACGAATTTGCGGGCGCGGCAGCCTCAGCGCGTGCAGCCGAGGCAAAAGGCGCGCGCAGCCTTTTCTGGAAACGCAATATGACCATCGCGCTGCAGCGCCAGGCAGACGTGCAGAGGTTGCAGTTGAACTACGCCGGAGCCTTGCGCAGTTACCGCGCCGCGCTTCAGGTCGCCGAGGAGGTGCAAGCCAAGGAAGACAGCGTCATTATCCAGCGTGATCTGGCGATGGCCCATTCCAACATCGGTGAAACGCTACGGACCCTGAAAAACCTGGACGTCGCTCTCGCCGCGTTTCGCTCGTCCTATCGCATTCGCAAACGCCTCAGCGAGGAATACCCGAACGACAAAACGATCAAGCGGGATCTCGCGGTGATATATTCACGCATTGGCGACGTGAGGATTGCGCGCCGCAACCTGCCGGCCGCCAAGGCGAATTTTGAAGCGGCACTGCAGATCTTTGAAGATCTGGTACGAGATGATCCGAAGAATTTACTGTTGCAACGTGGCCAAATGCTCTCTCTGCTACGCGTCGGCGATATTGAACGCGATCAGCGGCGGATCGAAAGTGCGCTGCGGCT
>CAZGNQ010000406.1:0-2910 GCA_964527285.1 uncultured Hyphomicrobiales bacterium
CCGCTCTTGAACCCAGCGGATTAATGACCACACAGCGGCGGTAACGATCGCAAGGTCTTCGAGGACCTGGGCAAGGTGGCGGCTTATCGTTGTAAAGCTCACATCCCGTTTGGCTGCAGCATTCATGGCTATCTCCTCCCGCATTTCCCAAGTGACTAGCGGTTTTTGCTCGGGCCGCCGCTATGTTTCTGTTACTCTTCAGAGAGTTGGGTAGCATGAAGGCGGTGTTCCATGGCTCACCCATCGGGTGCGGGGTCTCGGGACGATCTGAGGCTGGATTTTGATCGCCGGGTGCGGCTGGAGTTCAGGGGGTCGCAGCTCAGTTCGGACGGCGGTCTGCTGCTCGTTCGTGAACTGGATGACGCGCTCGGGCTGTCCGATCTGGCGAGCACAACGCTGGTCGACAATCGAACGGGTGCGAACCGAGTTCACCGGATCGCATGCCTCTTCCGACAGGCTGTCTATGGCCGCCTCGCGGGATACGAGGACGTCAATAACGCCGAACGGCTGGCCCATGATCCGGTGATGCGACAGGTGGTCGGCCACCGTGCCGTCGATGGTCAGGCGGCCTCCACATCACAGATGAGCCGGTTCGAGACGGAGGGTCTCGCGACTGAGGGCAATCGTTCCGCGCTCGTCGATCTGAGCGGCCAGTGGATCGACCGCTTCCTCGACCGGACGGGGCTGAAGTACGTCGTGCTCGACATGGACAGTTCGGTCAGCCCGACCCATGGCGAGCAGGAGGGCACCGCCTGGAACGGGCACTTCGGTTGCGCCTGCTACCATCCGCTTTTCTTGTTCAACCAGTTCGGGATGCTGGAACGTTGCTCGCTCCGGCCCGGCAACGTTCACAGCGCGGACGGCTGGAAAGCCGCGCTGGACCCAGTGATCGAACGGTATTCCAAGCGGAAGCTGATGCGGTTCTTTCGCGCCGACGCCGCCTTCGCGCTGCCGGCCCTGTACAAGACGCTGGAGGCGGCGGGCTACTTCTACGCCATCCGGCTGCCCGCCAACGCCGTTCTGCAGGAGCGTATCGCGCACCGGCTGAAGCGCCCGGTCGGGCGCCCGCCCAAACACGTCCGGCGGTTCTACCAGGACTTCGAGTATCAAGCAAAGAGCTGGGACAAGCCGCGCCGCGTGGTCGCGAAGATCGAGTGGCATCCGGGCGAGTTGTTCCCGCGTGTCGACTTCGTGGTGACCAACCTGCCGATGGAGCCCGAGTGGGTCAGCGGGTTCTACAATCGCCGTGGCACCGCAGAACAGCACATCCGCGAGGGCAAGTACGCCATCCGCTGGACGCGCCTGTCGTGCCGCCGGTTCCGGGACAACGAGGTGCGGCTCCAACTGCACGCGCTGGCCTACAACCTCGCGGTCTTCCTCGCAAATGTCGGCCTGCCGGAGCCCATGGCGGACTGGTCGCTCACCAGCCTGCAACTCAAGCTCATCAAGATCGGCGCACGGGTCGTCCGCCATGCCCGTGCCATCACCTTCCAGCTGGCCGAGGTTGCCGTGTCGGGGGCGATGGTCCGCGCTGTCCTAGCCGCGATTCAACGGCTACGGGCGCCCCCGGCGGTGACATGACGACAGAATCGCCCCTCACGACCGAAGGAACACGGCTCGGCCAGTGTGTCCACGGCGCGCCATCCAAGGGCATCTGGAGCCTCACAGCACAGCGGACGGAGGCTCCAACCGCGGCTATCGCCCGGTCCGACGGGCACGCGAAGGCCGCCTTGGGTCCAAGAACCTTGTCAGCGGCCGCGCCAGACGACAACATGACGCTACACGAGGATCACTTGGGAAAGACCGGTCATGAACCTCAAACCATACCTGCTTGCAACGGCACTTTGCCTGCCGTCCATGGCGATGTCCGACATCTCCGACGAAGCCAATGCCTGTATTGACGCGCTTATGGAACGCTTCGGAAGCGTAGGCGGTGAGGTGCTCGGACAAATGGGTAGCGAGGCAGGCATCCTGGTCAATCTTCGCGATGCCAACGGAACAGAATATGAATGCATCGTCTGGTCGGGGCCCGAGGTCGCGGACCTGCGAGTGGTCGGCGGCGAGGGCTCAATGGCCGACGACGGCGGTGGAGCGAACGCCGGCGCGGGCGAGACCACAACCGAGCGGGTCGAGTTCGCCGCAGGCACCTCGGGCGCGGAACTGACAGGCGACCTGATGCCGGGGGCGTCGCGGCGCTACATCCTGGGGGCGAACGAGGGCCAGAACCTCTATGTCCGTGTCGCGGCGCGTGGCCCTGGCATGTCGTACCAGATCTTCAATCCCGATGGCTCCTTTCTGCTCGATTTGATAGGCGCAGAGACCGAATACCGCGGCCAGCTCTGGCAGTCCGGCGAGCACGTGGTCGAAGTGATCAACCGGTCCAACGACGCCCATTCCTACAGCGTGATCTTCGGCATTGATTGATCAGCGTTTTAATGACCGCGTGCAGAACGGAAATGTGTATTGAAACCAACCACGGCAACCGATCCAGGCTGACACGGCTCTGTTGCGCAAATCGCTTGATGGCCAAGGTTCCCCTTTCCCCACGGAAATCAACACTTGAACTTTCCAGCGATCGCAGCTGCGGCTTTTGCGACCTTTGGATGGCGGATCATCGGGACATAGGCGGCGTCCTCTGCCACCAGCGAAAGCACTGACATCAGGTGCGATTTGCCGGTCCCGTAATTGCCCACAACCAGCACGCCCATATGGTCCACCGCCGCGTCGAACGAGAGCTGGGGAATTATGAGTTCCTAACTCATCCAGTCCCGTTCCAATGTGCGGAACGGGCCAAGTGTCTGCACACCTTTTCGGGCTGTAGATTAATACCAAAGGGCGTTGAGGGTGACTCTCCGGGGGATTGAACGAACCCGCTGGCGCGGGAGTGGGGTGAGCGGATGGAGGGAAGGG
>CAZGNQ010000407.1:0-2886 GCA_964527285.1 uncultured Hyphomicrobiales bacterium
TGTCTCGGCAGGTTTTCCAGTTCCGTTTTTGGTGTGGCTGCGGCCTGCCTTGGAAGTGGTGGCGGTGGTGCCGTCGTCGGCCATGCCCGCGTCGGTCTGCGCTGCGCCGTTCACGCCATGATCGCCGGTTGAGGGGGTGCCTGCTGCATCGGATGGGCCCGTGGCGTCCAACATGCGCTGGGCGCTCGCCATGTTGTCATCGCCGGGTGCGACTGCATCGTGCGGACCATGGGTCTCCAGCGTCTCCGCATCGTGCGTCGGCACGGCGACAGCGTCAGCAACCGGTGCCTTGGTCAGCACGCGCACGAGCCGGCTGAGTGTATCGCGCAGGTCGTGGCGGTGGACGACCTGGTCGATCATGCCGTGCTCAAGCAAATACTCTGAGCGCTGGAAGCCTTCCGGCAGCTTCTCGCGGATGGTCTGCTCGATCACGCGTGGCCCGGCGAAACCAATGAGAGCGCCCGGCTCGGCCAGGTGCACATCGCCGAGCATGGCGTAGGAGGCCGTCACGCCCCCGGTTGTCGGGTGCGTCAGCACGACGATGTAGGGCAGGCGGGCGCGCCGCAGCCGCTGAACCGCAACGGTCGTACGCGGCATCTGCATCAGGGAGAACATGCCCTCCTGCATGCGCGCGCCGCCCGACGCAGCAAACAGGACGAACGCTGTCTTGCGGGTGATCGCCTCCATCATCCCGGTGACGACGGCCTCTCCGGCCGCCATACCGAGCGAGCCACCCATGAACTTGAAGTCCTGCACCGCGGCGACGACCGGCTGGCGGTCGAGCGTGCCTGCGCCCACGAGGATCGCGTCATCCAGGCCGGTTTCTTCCCGCGCTGCCTTGAGGCGATCAATATAGCGTTTCTGGTCGCGGAACTTGAGCGGATCGGTTGGCACGTCGGGCGTTGCGATGGTTTCGAACGCGCCATCGTCGAACAGTGCCTTGAGCCGTGCACCGGCCGCCATGCGCATGTGGTAGTCAGATCCGGGGATGACGAATTGGTTTTCTTCAAGATCCTTGAAGAACACGAGTTGCCCGGACTCAGGGCACTTGATCCATCTGTTTTCGGGGATGTCCCGTTTGCGCCACACGCTCGACAGCTTCGGCGGGAAGACGCTGTCAATCCAACTCACGAGCTTTGTCCTTTGTGCGCCACATGCGCGGCGCTCCTTCGCAATCCCGGGTTACATGAGCGTTTAGCCCTTCGAACGCAATCCGGAAGACAACTGCGAGACGAATGCGATCACGGCATCCACAAGGTCTGGACCGGCTTTGCCATCCTCGGTGAGCCGTTCGGCGATGGTGTTCACGATCGCTGAGCCGATGACCACACCGTCACTCACTCCAGCCATGGCGACCGCCTGCTCAGCCGTCTTGACGCCGAAACCGACGGCGACGGGCAGGTCCGTATGCTGTTTGATGCGCGCGACATTGGCCGCGACGTCGGCCTGGCTTGGTGCGCGCGTCCCGGTGATGCCCATGATCGAAACGTAATAAACGAAGCCCGACGTGTTTGCGAGAACAGCCGGGAGCCGCGCCTCATCGGTGGTGGGTGTCGCCAGCCGGATGAAGTTGAGCCCCGCTTCCAGGGCTGGCAGGCACAACTCGTCGTCAGCCTCAGGCGGGACGTCGACGACGATGAGCCCGTCAACGCCGGCCTTGGTCGCTGCGCGCAGGAAGGCATCCACACCCATATGATAGATGGGATTGTAGTATCCCATTAGAACGATTGGGGTTTCGGTGTCGTGCGCACGGAATTGCGCGACCAGCTCCAGAGTGCCGGCGAGCGTCTGTCCAGCGCGCAGCGCACGCAGCGAGGACGCTTGGATCGCCGGCCCGTCCGCCATGGGATCGGAGAATGGCATCCCCAGTTCGATGATATCGGCACCCGCCGCAGGCAGGCGCTGCATCAGGGCAAGCGTCGTCTCTGCGTCCGGATCGCCAGCCGTTATGAATGGAATGAAGGCCGCGCGCCCAGCCTCGCGCAGTTGCGCAAAGCGGGTTTCGATCCGATTGGGCATACTCATGGTGTCAGTCGTCCGTTGATCGACGCAGGCGAGCCGGCAGGCTTACGGTGGCGATGCGCGCATTCGGTACAGCCGGGCTGGCCCCAGGGCGCCAACCGGCTTGCGCCTCTCCGTCTCAGATCGTCTCGTCGAGGTGTTCGGCGACCGCGAAGATGTCCTTATCGCCCCGCCCGCACAGGTTCATCAGGATGCTCTGCTCCGAACTCATGGTCGGCGCAAGCCTGCTGACGAAAGAGATCGCGTGGGCCGGCTCGAGCGCGGGAATGATGCCCTCCGTGGCGCAGCACAGCTTGAAGGCCTCCAGTGCCTCCTTGTCCGTCACGGACACGTACTCCACGCGGCCGCTGTCCTTCAGGAACGCATGCTCGGGCCCGATGCCCGGATAGTCGAGACCGGCCGAGATCGAGTAGCCGTCACGGATCTGCCCGTCATCGTCCTGCAGCAGGTAGGTGCGGTTGCCATGCAGCACGCCCGGCTCGCCGCCGTTGAGCGAGGCACAGTGTTCACCGGTGTTGACGCCCTTGCCTGCAGCCTCAACGCCATAGATCTTGACGTCCGCGTCGTCGAGGAAGGGATGGAAAAGCCCGATGGCGTTCGAGCCGCCGCCGAGGCAGGCAACCAGAGCGTCAGGCAGGCGCCCCTCGCGCTCCAGCATCTGTTCCCGCGCCTCCGTGCCGATGACGGACTGAAAATCGCGAACCATCATCGGATAGGGGTGCGGGCCAGCCGCCGTGCCGATGATGTAGAACGTGTCCTCCACATTCGCGACCCAATCCCGCAGCGCCTCATTCATGGCGTCCTTCAGGGTGCCGGTGCCTGAGGTCACGGGCACGATCTGCGCGCCCAGCAGCTTCATGCGGA
>CAZGNQ010000408.1:0-2882 GCA_964527285.1 uncultured Hyphomicrobiales bacterium
GCACCAGATCACCGCATCCTGAAACCGCAAAAGCCTTGCGCTCCCCGGCCAACCCCGCCGCCAACCCGTGCGAACAATCCAGTGAGCCGATCATGGGGTTCACAGTCCGGCCAATGCCCGGCGTTCCTGTTCATAGCGCCAATGCCGCAGTGCGGTGAGCATGAGGATAAACAGCGTCACACCGTTGAGGATATGCCACAGGAAGTGCGTCCCGATCGTCACCCCGGCGATGACGGTCTGATCGCAGACTTCGCGGTCAATGGTGCGCAAGGTGAGGGATACAGCGAAAACGGCGGCCGCAGACCACATCCCTGCCCAGGCGGGGTGGCCGCGAATGAGGCACACCGTGCCCATCACGAACAGCAGCACCAGTGCCGGCAGGTAGGACATGAGGCCCGCAAAGCGCACGCCCGGCTGGCCCTGCGTTGCGACGTAAGCAATGGCGCCGAAAAAGCCGAGGATCGTCATGATGGCGATCCCGGGCGGCATGCACAAAAAACGCCCCAGCACGAACGCAAAGTAGACGAGGATGAACAAGCCGATGGGAGCGACGTCTGCAATGGCGGCCCAACGGGTTGCATAGGTGTGGAACAGGAAACTGCCGACGCCGATGACCGCGACGATGATCGCCATCAGCCAGACGTCAAGCGTGCGCTCTGGCCCATCGCGGCGCAGCAGCAGCACAACGATCGCGAGCGCTGCCACGATAAAGGCTGCATTGGTGACGGCGTTGAGCGGCTCAGCCCAGAACGTCGGATCGCCGCCGCGCTCACAATAGCCGAAGATCTTCTGGTTCAGTTCCGGGTTCATCACCTCTGCCCCTCGCTTCGCGCGTCACGTCTCAGCCGGATGGGACGGCCCGCTCTCCGCCTAAAGCCTGACCCGCGCAAGTGGAAGCGTATGACCGCCTCTTCGTCTGACTATTTGCGTTTGTCCTTCGCTTCAGGTGCCGCCGCCAGTGTTGGACGAACGCGAGCCGCGGTTCTGTGCAATCGACGCGAGCTTGCGTGCTCTGGCGTTCGCGATGGGGCCGTAGGCGATCCAGAACCCCAAAAGATGCATGAGGATGACGAAGGTGATGGCGCCTGCGAGCACACCACTCGGTGCCTCGGCCAGCGTTGCACCCGTAGGCCCCGTTTCAGCGATGGAACCGGCCGCTTGGCTCAACAGGACCAGCAATCCAACCGCAAGCGCCATGAGAAAGCCAAGCGATCCGAGCACCAGCATCCATGTCTCGCCCAGAGCGAGTTCGCGAAGGGTGCGCGCCACATACCAGCGGGCGGCGATGGTCGCAGCCGCAACAGCCACAGCAATGCCGCCGCCTGCGCCAACCTGGAAGCCCAGCGCCAGCGTGATGGCGACCGCGGCGAGTTTGAGGCCGACATAGGCCAGGGCAAAAACACCCAGGGCAGCGAGGATCGGCTTTCGGCGCGGCGCTGGTGAGGCTGCGATGGTCATGGGACGGCCTTGAGGGGGCGGCGGTGTATCGGGGCAATGGTTCTCTTCGGGATTGCCTGCTGCGCGTCATGAAATTGCGTGGCAAATCGGCAGGGCCGGTCAGCATTCAATGCGCCACGCGCCGCGGGTTGAGGCAAAAGCAGAACGACCAGCGGATGCCCGAAAACGAAAGCCAAAAGCCCATCGGCGACGGCCTCCGTTTGCGCCCATCAGCTCTGCTTTTTGGGCAGATTGAGGCGGATGTGCAATTCGCGCAGTTGTGCCGCTGAGACATCGCTCGGCGCCCCCATCAGCAGGTCTTCCGCCTGCTGGTTCATCGGGAACGCAATCACTTCGCGGATGTTTTCAGTCCCGCAGAGCAACATCACGATGCGGTCGACGCCGGGCGCGATGCCACCGTGGGGCGGCGCTCCGAACTGCAGAGCACGCAGCATCCCGCCAAACTTGTCCTCCAGCACCTGGCGGTCATAACCGGCGATCTCGAAGGCCTTTTCCATGATCTCGGGCCTGTGGTTCCGGATGGCGCCGGACGACAGTTCCACACCATTACAGACGATGTCGTACTGGAACGCCTTGATGGCGAGCAGCTTATCGTCATCGCCCTCGGCGGCTTCCAGTGCCTCAAGCCCACCCTGGGGCATGGAAAAGGGATTGTGCGAGAAGTCGATCTTCTTGTTGTCCTCGTCCCATTCAAACATCGGGAAATCGACAATCCAGCAGAATGCGAACTGCTCCTCGTCGAGGAGCGACAGTTCGCGGCCCACCATGTTGCGCGCCCGGCCGGCAAAGTCCGCAAAGCTTGACGGGTTGCCGGCGGCGAAGAACACCGCGTCGCCGTCCTTGAGCCCCAACTGGGCACGAATAGCGGCCGTGCGCTCTTCGCCAATGTTCTTTGCAATCGGGCCCGAGCCCGCGCCGTCCTTGAAAAAGATGTAGCCGAGCCCCGGCTGGCCCTCGCCCTGCGCCCAGGAATTCATGCGGTCGCAAAATGCGCGCGAGCCGCCCGTTGGAGCGGGGATCGCCCAGACCCTGTTCTTGGCGTCTTTTTCCAGCATTCCGGCAAAGATCTTGAAGCCAGATTCGCGGAAATGCTCGGAGACGTCTTGCATCTCGATCGGATTGCGCAGGTCCGGCTTGTCAGAGCCGTACTTTGCCATGGCTTCGTCGTAGGGAATGCGCGGAAAGGTCTGGGTGACGCGCTTGCCGTCGGCGAACTGGTCAAACAGGCCGCGCAGCACAGGCTCAATGGCCTGAAACACGTCCTCCTGCGTGACAAAGCTCATTTCCACGTCGAGCTGATAGAATTCGCCCGGCGAACGGTCCGCGCGTGCATCCTCGTCGCGAAAGCACGGTGCGATCTGGAAGTACCGGTCAAAGCCCGCCATCATCAGCAACTGCTTGAACTGCTGGGGCGCCTGCGGCAG
>CAZGNQ010000409.1:0-2869 GCA_964527285.1 uncultured Hyphomicrobiales bacterium
GCGCTTGCGTTGGCCGGGGTCAGCGCGGCAATGATCGCGGCGATCGGGGCCAGCAGCGCGGTCAATCGCCAGAGACGCGCCGGATTGTGGGCATTTGAACTGGCAGGACGTGTGGCGGCGGTCTCGACCATCATACACTCCTTTGAGGTCGCCGCAGGCACGGGCAACCCGGGGGCGTGGCAGTGCTGGGGCGCGGCGTGCTCCAGCCTTTTGGTCAGAGCTTTGGCCATCCAAAGCGGCGAAGTCGTGGGCGCATCGCCGCCGTGGCATGTGCGCCACCCAGGCAGCCGGCAGCGCGCGCCCGCAGCTCGGGGACGTTGCCGCTCCAACCCTCCGCCAACGCTTTGAGGCGCGCCGACCCGTCGCATCGCCTGCGGAAAATTCGTGGGTCGGGTCGGAACGTTGGCCTGGACGCGCGCCGGTCGGCGGTGCAACGCCGGTGAGCGCCTGCCGTTAGGAATTGCCCCGTGCTCAGCCGACTTGCTGCTCCCGCCTTCATCCTGCTCTGGTCCACCGGTTTCACCGGTTCCAAGCTCGGCACGCCCTACGCTGAGCCGGCGACGTTTCTGGCCATCCGCTTCGTCCTGGTATGCATGCTGTTGGGCGCGCTGATTGCCGGCGCGGCGTTCATTGGGCGTGCGCGGACCTGGCCGCGCGGCGCTGCCATTGGCCATGCGCTGCTGGTCGGCATCCTGATGCACGGGTGCTATCTGGGCGGGGTCTTCTGGGCGATCGACCGGGGCATGCCGGCGGGCACGGCAGCCCTCATCGTGTGTTTGCAGCCGCTGCTGACGGCAGCGCTGGCGGGTGGTGTGTTGGGGGAGCGGGTGACGGCGCTGCAATGGCTGGGCCTCGGCCTTGGCCTTGCCGGTGTGGGCGTGGTGTTGGCGCCCGATGCTGTCGCCGCCGTGGTCCTGTCGACCGGGATCGGCGACATGGGCAGCGCGCCGCAATTGCCTGCCGGTGATGGCGACGGCGGCGCGCTCAACCTGGAGGCAATGCTCGCCTTCGATCCTGCCCCTGTTGCGGCAACGCTGATTGCGCTCGCTGCAATCACAGTGGCGACGCTCTACCAAAAGCGCTTTGGCGGTGGCATGGACCCCATGGCCGGCGCGTTCGTCCAGTACGTGGGCGCTTTGGTCGTTTGCATGGTGTACGCGGCAGCGTTCGAGACCGGTGAAGTTGTCTGGTCAACGGAATTCATTGTCGCGCTGCTGTGGCTGTCCGCGGTTCTGTCCATCGGCGCCATCGGCCTCTTGATGTACCTGATCGAAACGTCCGACGTGTCGCGCGTTGCGGCGTTGTTTTACCTCGTGCCCGTCTTCACGGCGCTGCAGGGCTGGCTGTTTTTTGATGAGCGGCTGAGCATCGTGCAGGCGATGGGCGCCGTGGTGGTGGTCGCCGCCCTGGCGTTGGCGCGGCCGGCGCAACGGGCCTGATGCGGGCTGCGGTTGTCGCGCGCAGTGTTCCCTCCCCCCCTGCCGCTGCTTTTGCCGACAGGCGGCGGCCGTCTCGAGCGCGGCCACGCCATGGCAATCCGCACACGGACGGGCAAGCGTTAAGATAACCGCTGCGCACCGCTCCGCTTGACCGGCGAAGCGTCGCACGTCCATTGTGTGCGCCGCAGCGAAAAGCATACCGTGCCAGCCCGTTGAAGCGCGTAAAATGATCCAGAGACCGGGGACACTGATATGAATATTGCCGTCATCGACCAGCCTCAGGGCACGCCGCTGCTGCGTGAGACGCTTCAGGACGACCTCAAGGCGGCCGTGGCGGCCTGCGATGCGTTTCTGGCCACAGCGGTTGCGCGGCAACGCGCAGAGCTTGCGCCTGAGGGCCGGCCCAGCGGCACACTCATCACCGCAGCGCAACACGCTGCGCACGGCCTCGCCTGGTATGCAACCTACGTCGAGGCGCTGCGCCAGATGCAGCAATTCTGCGAACGCATGGAAGGCGAGGGGCGCTTTGGTGAGATCGACGCGCTGATCGCCCAGATCGGTTTTTCCGAGTATCTTGCCCACATGGTCGGCGGTCTGCCCATGGGCCAGAATGAGTTCGTTCGCCCGTCCGCGCTGGGATTGACTCGTGAAGACATCGCATCGTTCGACCAGGGCGTCGTTCGCGAACTGATCGACCATGGCAACACGCGCCTGCAGCGCACGCGCTTGATGGAGCTGATCGAGGCGCAGGACGGTGCCGACACGATCGGCGAAGACGGGCTCGACGACATGCTGGTCGCCATGCGCCAGGAGATGGCCCGCTTCTCAAACGCTGAGGTGCTGCCGCATGCCCACGAGTGGCATCTCGCCAACGAATACATCCCGCTTGAGGTCATCGCGAAGATGGCTGAGCTGGGCGTGTTCGGCCTGACGATCCCGGAAGAATACGGCGGGCTTGGCCTTGGTAAGGAGGCGATGTGTGTCGTCTCGGAGGAGTTGTCGCGTGGGTACATCGGCGTTGGCTCGCTCGGCACGCGCTCTGAGATTGCCGCTGAATTGATCCTGTGCGGAGGGACGCAGGCGCAAAAGGAGAAGTGGCTGCCGGCCATCGCAGCCGGCGAGGTGCTGCCGACGGCGGTGTTCACCGAGCCGAACACAGGCTCTGACCTGGCCTCGCTCAAGACGCGCGCCGTGCGCGAGGGCGATACCTACACGGTCACCGGCCAGAAGACCTGGATCACGCATCCGGTGCGCGCAGACCTGATGACGATGCTCGTGCGCACAAACCCCGATCAGCCAGGATACAAGGGGCTTTCGATCCTGCTCGGCGAAAAGGAGCGGGGCAGCGACGAGACCCCGTTCCCGACGCAAGGCATGAGCGGCGGCGAGATCGAAGTGCTCGGATACCGGGGCATGAAGGAATATGAGAT
>CAZGNQ010000410.1:0-2854 GCA_964527285.1 uncultured Hyphomicrobiales bacterium
CACATCGGGCCGGCCGGCATCGTACTCGTCGAACACGAGCGCTGTGTTGCTCTGCAGGGCCCATGGCAGGATCCCCTCGCGGAACTCGGTGACCTGCTTGCCGTCCTTCAGGACGATGGCGTCCTTGCCGACAAGGTCGATGCGGCTGACGTGACTGTCCAGGTTGACGCGCACGCACGGCCAATTGAGGCGCGCGGCCACCTGCTCAACGTGGGTCGATTTGCCCGTGCCGTGGAAGCCCTGGATCATCACCCGCCGGTTGTGCGCAAAGCCCGCCAGAATGGCGATCGTCGTGTCGTGGTCGAACAGGTAATGCGGATCGTGCGGCGGCACGTGCTCGTTCGGCTCGCGGAAGGCGGGCACTGCCATGTCAAGGTCAAGTCCGAACGCCTCGCCCGCGTGCACGGTGGTGTCAGGAAGCGGCGCGCTGGACATTGCGTCATGACCGTTGGCTGTCATCGATACCCCGGAAATTCTTGTGTGAGAGCGACGGTTTGGCCCGCGGCGTTGCGCGGTGCAGACCCAATGGCGCGGGCTGTCTCGCAGCGGATGTGATGCCACATCCGACCGGGTGCCGGCCATTCCTATGCGACTTGGCTCGGTCTGTCACAACTTCGTCGCGCTGGCTGCCCGGCAATGCGCCGCGCCGTCCGTTTGATTAGCACACCACGGCGTTTGCCAGTTCAATACGGGCCTTGTGGATCAACACGGGCTTGGACGGCAAGCCGCCGTTTGTATCTCGCGCGCGCCATCCGGCGAGGCGCCTGGGCGGGTTGCTGGCGTTCGTGTCAGCAGAACCCCGCCTGCTTGAGGTAGTTGTAGGCCTGGATGACCTCGCGCAGCTTGTCTTCGGAGGTACGGTCGCCGCCGTTCACGTCGGGATGGTGCTGTTTCACCAAGTCCTTGTAGCGCGACTTGATCTCGTCGCCCGTGGCATCATCGGCCAGATTGAGCGTGCGCAGATAACGCTTTTCCAGGCGCCCCAACATGCGTCCGCGGCCCACGCCGCCCGCCGTGGCCCCGCCTGCCGGCGCGTCGCCAACGTCCATGCCGCCCAGAAGCTGGCTCGGGTCCTTGTAGCGCATGCGTGGGGAGAACACCCGCGCGCGGCGCGCCTGGGCCTCACCGGCAGCGCCCCGGCCCATCTGCCACGTGGGGCGGTGGCCGGTTGCGGCATCGGCCTGGAATTGCGAGATGTCCTCGTCGGGCATACCCTCGAAGTAATTGTATTTTTTGTTATATTCCCGAACATGGTCAATGCAGAAGGAAAAGAATTGCCCTTCCTTGCCACGGCCTTTCGGCGCTTTATGCGTGGCCGGCTTCGTGCAGCCCTTCCACTGGCACACCTGCGGCTCCTGCCGGGTGGCCGCCGCGGACGCGCCCTTCGTCTTGCGCGGCTTCACGCGGATGCTGTCGAAGATGTCGTCGGAATCACTCATGGGCCGATGGTCTCGTTGGACTGTCTGTCGATCAGTGAGGACCGTGCCAGTGGCGCACCCGATGAGCAGGCACCCAGTCGGCGACGCAATGCCTGAAAGCCGGGAGGCACGCCGGAGCGCACATGCAGCACGCAGGCCCACCACTTGGCAAGTGACAGCCGGGCCACGCAAGCCGGTGACAGCATAATGTCTTGGCGTGTCATGGGGTTGGGGTTACGCTTCCGGGTGACGTGGCGGACCTCGCAGGTCCGAAGGGCGTGACATCTCACCCTACACAGGTGTGCGTGACGCTGGCGATGGGATTGGCAAAGCTGAGTTGACACGATAACGCGTCGCGCTTCGCGTTGGATGCCGGGGCTGTTTGCCCGTCAGGTTCCGGCCCGACGGTGACCCGATCACGGTCATGATGGCGCCGCACGACCCGGCGGGGATGGTGATCTCTCGGCTGCGGCACTGGCGCCTGTGACGGCGGCATGACCTGGCGGCAGGTTTGGATAACGCAAGCGATGTCTGGCGGAGGCAATGCCGGCAATCGCCTTTGAAGGACTGGCGGATTGACGATGAACCAGGATGCGCTGCACGAGCGCGGTCTAGAGGCGATCATGGATGTTCAAATGCCTGAAGAGGTTGGCCCAACGGCGGCATCGGGCGCGTCGATGGATGACCGCATCAAGCAAAAGCTGCAGATCGCCCTGGCGCCCGTGGTGCTGCAGGTGCTGAACGAATCGGAACGCCACGCCAGCCACGCCGGCAGCCCCGGCACGGGCGAAAGCCACTATCGCGTGTCGATTGTGTCTGAGGCTTTTGCCGGCAAGAACCGACTTGAGCGCCATCGGCTCGTGCATGCGTTGCTCGCCGAGGAGTTGGCGGGCGGCGTGCACGCGCTTGCAATCAGCGCGAAGGCCCCTGGCGAGGTGGGGTAGGGACGATCAGAGCCCCACTCCAACGCTATGCGCACGACGCGTCTGCGGATGCGCGGGCGCGCCCTTGGTGCGGCCACCAGCAAGCACAGTGGGCGGTTCGTTTCCTCTTGATCAGGCCGCTCCGGCCTGAGGGGTGGCCCCGGCAGCGGGCGTTGCGCGCGTTGGCTTGGCCGCAGCCGTGAGCTTGCTCAGCGGTGTGATGCGCAGTGCCGTGATCTGGTTGCGCTGCTTGCGCAGCACCTCAAACCGGAAGGCGTAGAAATTGAAGGTCTGCCCCGGCTCGGGGAACGTCTGCGCTTCGTGAATGACAAGCCCGGCGATCGTTGTCGCTTCGTCATGCGGCAGCGACCAGTCCATCTGGCGGTTGAGGTCGCGGATCGGCACGATGCCGTCCACATGCACCCGCCCGTCGGCCTGCGGCCTGATGCCGGTGTCCTGCAGGTCGTGTTCATCGGCGATCTGTCCGACGATCTCCTCAAGAATATCCTCCAG
>CAZGNQ010000411.1:0-2854 GCA_964527285.1 uncultured Hyphomicrobiales bacterium
CACACCGCCTATTTCGACACGGCGCCGACGGCCCGTGCCACCCCGTCACCAGCAATGGCAGAGGATGCGGCAGAGCACGCCGGCGGCGAAGGCGCGCGATCGCCCGATGCTGTTGGCGCCGGACAATCCCAGTCCCAGACCGAATCCCAGATCCAGTCCCAAACCCAATCCCAGTCCCAACCAAAGTCCCAATCCGAAACCAGTACCGCGACGACCCCGACCGACGGGGGCGCCACATCTTGAACGCGCGCTCCGCACGCTGCCGCCTCCCAGCCACCCAGCTTTTCCTCCCGCCGCACATCGCGATTGAAACCTGAGGCGGTGCCCCGCATTCCTCGGGTTTCTTCCCCCAAGCCGTGCTGACGCCCTCGCTCCCGAACAAGGACCTCAAGCCCCGTGTCCATCAAGGTCGCCCTCACCCACCGCACGCGCTACACCTACGACCGGCCGGTGTTGCTGAGCCCGCAGGTCATCCGCCTGCGCCCAGCGCCGCACACCCGCACCACCATCGACAGCTATTCGCTGACGCTTGAGCCGGAGGACCATTTCCTCAACTGGCAACAGGACCCGTTCGGCAATTACCTGGCGCGCATGGTCGCGACGGAACGGACACGTGCGTTTTCGGTCACCGTGGATCTTGTGGCCTCAATGGCGGTGCTCAATCCGTTTGATTTCTTCATTGAGGACGCCGCGCAGGACTGGCCATTCCGTTATGATCCCGCACTCAAAGAGGACCTGCGGCCGTACCTGACGCCCGAGCCGGTCGGGCCGCTCCTCGCGCGCTATCTGGCGCGCGCGCAGGAGATCAAACAGGAGCGCACCATTGATCAGGTGGTCGCAATCAATCAGCTGGTCGAAGCCGACATTGGCTATGTCATCCGCATGGAGCCCGGCGTGCAGACGCCGGAAGTCACGCTTGAAACGCAAAAAGGCTCTTGCCGCGACAGCGCCTGGCTGCTCGTCCAGATCCTGCGCAACATGGGGCTGGCTGCACGTTTTGTCTCCGGCTACCTGATCCAGTTGAAGCCCGACGTGAAACCGCTCGATGGGCCAACGGGCGCGGACGAGGATTTCACCGATCTCCACGCGTGGACGGAGGTTTATCTCCCTGGTGCCGGCTGGATTGGCCTTGATCCCACCTCAGGGCTGCTGGCGAGCGAGGGCCACATTCCGGTCGCAGCGACGCCCAGCCCATCGTCGGCCGCCCCCATCACCGGTGCCCACGAGGAGGCCGAGGTCGAGTTCGACTTCGACATGCAGATCCGCCGGATCGCTGAAACCCCGCGCGTGACCAAGCCCTACTCCGACGCCCAGTGGCAGGGCATCATGGCGCTTGGTCATAAGGTGGACGAAAAACTCCGTTCCAACGATGTCCGCCTGACGATGGGTGGCGAGCCCACATTTGTCTCCGCCGATGACATGGACGGCGCGGAGTGGACCAACGAAGCGGTTGGGCCCAGCAAGCGACGCTATGCCGAGGACCTGGTCCGCCGGCTGAGCGAGCGGTTCGCGCCGGGCGGGCTTCTGCACTTCGGCCAGGGCAAGTGGTACCCTGGCGAGCAGTTGCCGCGCTGGGCTTTTTCCACCTACTGGCGCACCGACGGCGAGCCGCTGTGGGAGAACGCCGATCTGATCGATCGCGAGACGCCGCAGCGACCGGCCGATGCGGATGCTGCCGCCACGTTTGCCGCGACCCTGTGCGAGCAACTGGGCCTGCCGAGCGACAGCGCCATGGCGGCCTACGAGGACGCGGCGCACTTCGCGCTCGTTGAGCAGAAGCTGCCCGTCAATCTCGACGTCTACGACAACAAGCTGGAGGACGAGGCGGAGCGCGCGCGTGTGGTCAAGGCGTTTGAGCGCGGGCTGATGACGCCTGCCGGTTATGTGCTGCCGATCCAGGCCTGGCAGGTGCAAGATGTTGGTCGGCGCTGGGTGACGGAGCGCTGGCAGCTGCGCCGCGGCCGGTTGTTCCTGGTCCCGGGCGATTCACCGGTCGGCTTTCGCCTTCCGCTCGGCTCGGTCGGCTACATCGCGCCGGAGCAATACCCCCACGTCCGTCCGGCCGATCCGATGGACCAGCGCCGGCCGCTGCCGGAGCGCGCCCACCTGCTGCGCCAGCGCCGCACGCTGACGCTGGAAGCCGCGCCGGTGCCGCCAAGTGCGCCGGTTGAGATCTCTGCCGGGGTGCGCACCGCGATGGCGATTGAACCGCGCGACGGGCACCTGTGCGTGTTCATGCCCCCACTCCAGGATGCGGAGGATTATGCCGCACTGACGGCCGCGCTGGAGGCGACGGCGGCGAAGCTTGGCCAGCCGATCCATGTGGAGGGTTACGAGCCACCTTTCGATCCGCGCCTCAGCGTCATCAAGGTGACACCCGATCCGGGCGTGGTGGAGGTGAACATCCATCCTTGCCGGAGCTGGAACGAAGCCGTGGAGACGACCGCAACGCTCTATGATGTGGCGCATGAATGCCGGTTGGGGACAGAAAAATTCATGATCGACGGCCGCCACACCGGCACCGGCGGCGGCAATCACATTGTGCTGGGCGGAGCAACGCCGTCAGACAGCCCATTCCTGCGCCGGCCTGACCTGCTCGCCAGCATCGTCACCTACTGGCAGCACCATCCCTGCCTGTCTTACCTCTTTTCCGGCCTGTTTATCGGCCCGACCAGCCAGGCGCCGCGCGTCGACGAGGCGCGCCACGAAGGGTTGTATGAGCTGGAAATCGCCATCCAGCAGGCCCACAAGGCGGGGCCGAATGTGCCGCCTTGGTTGGTGGATCGGTTGTTCCGCAACCTGCACATCGATGTAACCGGCAACACCCATCGCGCAGAGATCTGCAACGACAAGC
>CAZGNQ010000412.1:0-2804 GCA_964527285.1 uncultured Hyphomicrobiales bacterium
ATAGGCCTGCAAATTGGGGGTGTGGTAACCCTCCATGAGCCGCGACAACCTCGCGACTCGCCTTCGGCGAACTGGATCCGGGCATGCCGGGCCAAAAGGTCATGCCCACAAGCGGTAAGGAAGAAAAGATCAAGGATTTAACGTTCTCGCCGCACGGAACCCGAGAAGGTAGATCCGGTCCTCCGGCCAGATCCTGCTGCGGTCGGCCGCGCGCAGGTACCTCGGATCGTTGTGCCAGGAACCGCCGCGATAGAAGCGATTGCAGGCCTCACCGCTTTTGTACGCAGTTCCGTCCGTCGGCGCATCTTTGTAACTACCGTAACAGTCCTCGACCCATTCCCGGACATTGCCGTGCATGTCGTATAGGCCCCAGGCGTTCGCGGATTTCTCCCCTACAGCATGCGTGCGGGAGTTCGCATTCGACACGTACCATGCATGTTGGTCGAGACCGCTATCGCTGTCGCCGAAGTGGAAGCGCGTGTACGTACCCGCCCGTGCCGCGTACTCCCACTCCGCCTCGCTCAGCAGGCGGTAGCCCTCGTTGCCTGAAAGCCCGAGCTTGCGGTTCAGCCAGGGCAGGTACTCCAAGGTGACGTCCTGCCAGGAAATGTTGATCACTGGCCGACGGCCGCGCCCCCAGCCCTCATCATTCGGCCGATGCTGGCACCCACCATCCGCCACGCAGGCGTCCCACTCCGCGAACGTCACCTCAAACTTCCCGACAGCAAACGGCTTGGCAATCGTCACCCGCCGCTGCGGGCCTTCGTCGTCGTAACGACCCTCCTCGCTTTCCGGCGAGCCCATCATGAAGCTGCCCGCCGGCACCACGACCATCTCGGGGCAGTCCGGGCAGTCCTTGAAGCTCTCGCCAGAGCCGGGCTTGCGGCAAACCGTACCGCCCGAGGCAAGGGGCACCTGCACGCCCGCGCAGGCCTCAGGCTTAGGCGTTGGTGCCGGCCGCTGCGGAAATGTACCGACCGCCACATCCCGCGCCCCGCATCGCAGTTCCACCATCCGTGCCTCAGCGAAATCAACAAACACGCTGCCGCCGGCCCGAAAGCGCGTCACATAGCGCTCAAACACCGCACAGCTGTTCATCCCCTTGATGGCCGCCCACGCCTCTGCTTCGGCCGAAACCGGTGTCCGGGGCGATACTTCCGGTTCATCGGCCCCGGTGTCGGCTTGACCATCGGCATCATCATTAGCGACGGCGGGGGCCAGCGCGGCGAGCCGCTCAGAGCGCTCAAGCAGCCGCGTCAGGCGCTTGCCAGCGTTGAGGCCGTTCAGGTCGATTGCGGAATAGTGCAGCCCGACAACCCGGCGCGTGCCGTTGTCGAAAATCGGCGCACCTGACGAGCCGCTCATCGTATCGCAGACATGCAGAAGATCATCCCCATCGCGCGCGGGATCGCTCGCCCGGCAGCGCCCTAGGCTGATCCGCTGGGCAAACCCGCCCGGGAGATGGATGATGAAGAGGCTTTGCCGCGGACCGGGTTCGCTGCGCCCGAACTGGACAGTGCCCCACTCATTGCCCGGCCTCCCCCGCACGCGCAGGAGCGCGTAGTCGAGCGCTTTGCTCATTTCGACCGGCGGCAGCTCAACCGAATACTGCGCGACACCGCGGCGCGAGCGGGGGATGATGTACCCCATCCACAGCATCGCCTCTTTGGCATCGCGCACGCAATGGTGGTTGGTCAGGAGAAGATCGTCGGCAACGATGCTGGCGGTGCAGTGGCCAAGCGCGCCATTGGTCGTGGCGTAGCTCAAGCGACCCACGGGACGGGCAAGGCGGCGCAGAATATCCGTTTCAGCCAGGTCACTGACCGGCTGCATGTCGTCCGCACCGCTGATCGCCTCCAACATCCGTGTCGATTGGCGCGCGGGCGGATCAAGGTCGTAGATCGACCCGCCCTCATAAGTGATGCTCTGGCCCTTGGCAGGGAGGGGCAGCACAAGCAGCGCCATGAGGGAGAGAAAAAGGGCAGCGCGATGCATGGGATTTTGCCTCATGAACTGCTGTACGTTCGCGACTCGCCTTCGGCGAGGAGGATTAGGCCGTGCCAGCACGGGAGGTCGTGCCCACAAAGCGTAAGGAAGAAAAGATCAAGGATTTAACGTCCTCGCAACACGGAAGCCGAAGATGTAGTTCCGGTCGCCAGGCCTGTACCTGTCCCGGTAGGCGGAGCGGAGAAACTGCGGACTGAGGCTCCAGGAACCGCCGCGGAGAACGCGAGACGAACAGCCCTCGGTTGTGCGCACGGACCCATCCGTCGGTGCTCCGTTGTAGTTGTTCGCGTAGCAGTCTTCGACCCACTCCCAGACATTGCCATGCATATCGTGCAGGCCCCAACGGCTGGCTTCGAAACGGCCCACTGGTGCGGTCGCCCAGAAGCCGTCCGTGCAGGGCGCCTTGATATTCCAGGAACTTCCGTTCGGCAGCTTCGTCTCATCGGTTCCGTTGCCGTGAGCGCACAGATCGCTCACGTCGTTGCCGAAGCTGTAGCGGGTCTGCGAGGTCGCTCGCGCCGCGTATTCCCACTCCGCTTCGGTCAGTAATCGGTACGGCCGATCCGTAACCTCAGCCAGCCAACTCACATAAGCCTTGGCGTCCTCCCAACTGAGGCACACGGCGGCGTGGTCATCCGTCTGATCGAAACCGGGGTTGCGATATGTGACCCCGTCGCGCCAGGCCCATTCGCCGCGGTCGCAGTTGGCGGCGGTGACGTAGCCGTTGAGATAGGCCCGCCGGTCGATCGCCGAGCCGTTCGGGCCGGAGCCGTGGATCGTGCACAGGTGCCAGAAGG
>CAZGNQ010000413.1:0-2788 GCA_964527285.1 uncultured Hyphomicrobiales bacterium
TGCTGACGGCGAGAAGCGACGAGACCGCAGGCGACTGGCCGCTTCGCCCCAGCATGGGGAACGCCATCGTAGCGCAAACGTCTGCATGCTGGGCCAACCGACAACCCTTCTGCCCACCCTTATTGTGCGCCCACCCTTTTTTGCCCACCCTTCTTGCGCCCGGCGCGGCTTGGGCCTGGGCGCTTCGAGTGTAGCGGGGGCTGCGCGCAGTCGAAAGCCGGTCCCACAACCCTATTGCGCGGCGATGTACGCACGCATGTCTTCGGCTTCGCGCTCGACTTCCGCGATCCGCTCTTTCACGACATCGCCGATTGAGATCATGCCCACGCACCGACCACGCTCAATCACCGGCATGTGGCGGAAGCGACCACGGCTCATCTGCTCCATGATGTGGACCGTGCTGTCCGCCTCCTGGCAGGTGACCACATCGCGCGTCATGATTTCGGACACCGGTCGATCGAGACCATCCGACCCGTAGGTGGCCACGGCCCGAACAACGTCGCGCTCCGACAGGATGCCCACAATGGCGTCGTCGGCCCCGAGAACAAGAACGCAGCCGATCTTTTTTTCACGCAGGATGCCCGTCGCCTCAAGGATGGAAATGGTGGGCGGAACGGAATGAATATCCCGGCCTTTCATTCTCAACATGCGCGCGACGGACATCGCATCCTCCCTGTTTCACGCCTTGCCCGGTTCTGTCGGGCTCTTCTGACTGCTGTGGCGCAGGCCGGACGCTGCCCCTTGCGGCGACATTACAGGCCCTTAGCGCCGATCGATTTTAAGCCGTCATGATGGGAACCACGGCGCGCGGCTGCGCGCGTCCCGGCTTCAACCGCCATTAAGGTGCGACGAAAAATGCACGTCGGCAACCGCTTGCGCCCAATGCATGGGCCTAAGACGATCGTCGCATGTTCTGCGCTCTGTCCCCCGGCGGCAGTGGCGTTCGCCCGCAGATGTCTCAGCCAGTCCGTTCAACCGCCCCGTTTGGCACGGCGCATGCTCCGACGTCGCATCGACAGGCGCCGGCATCCGGTCCGCGCCGTTCCTCTTGAGACATCCAAGGGCGGCATTTCATGCGTGAAGCGGCAACGCGACATCTCTACAGTTACTGGAACGCGCTGCGTAACGGCCGGCCAGCGCCACGCCGGTTCGACATCGAGCCATCGCGCATTGCTGACAGTTTGCCGGATACATTCATCCTGGAGGCAGCTGGCACACAGGGCACCGAAGGATTGCGGTTTCGGCTCGCGGGCACGCGGTTGTGCGACGCTTTCGGCCTGGACTGGCGGGGGCGTCCTTTTGCGCAATTCTGGAATGACGCTGACCGACCGGCGATGGCAGGCGTGCTCACACGGGTCGTGGAGGACGCTGTCGTTGGCGTGGTGACGCTGCAGGCCCGCGAGCCGGGTGGTGGGCAGGTCGATGGCGAAATGGTGCTTCTGCCACTCACACACATGGACGATGCGATCTCCCGTATCCTGGGCTGCCTTGTGCTGGCGCGTGCGCCAGAGGCTGAAGCAGCCCTGCCGGCATCACGCGATGCAGCCCCGTCACGTCACGCAGACGCGGGTCGGACAACGCAGCGTGGCGCCCATCTCGCATGGTCGACGGCGCCGTCCGCTGTGGACCATCTCAGCCCGTTGGCGATGGAGCGGCTGGTCTCCGTGGCCCTGCATTGGCCGGACAGCAGGCGGTTTCTCACCGGGCCGCGCGCGCCTGCGGTGACGGCGTTCACGCCAACGCCGGCATCCAGTGCCGGACAGAGCGTGCTGGACCCTGCATTCGCGACCGCGCGCATCGTGATGTCCAAGCGGCGCGCTTTTCGGGTTGTCGACGGTGGGCGCGACGCGACCTGACACGGCTATGGTCGGAGATGACGCTGCCGCAGATATACCGATTAGTTTCGCGGTTACTCTTTCGCGATAACCTGAACCTCATGTGTGAAATGGGGCGCTTCCTGCAAGCGTCGCCCAATGTGGGGCCGACACAGCCGTGTCGGGCGGTGGCATGGATCCGAAAGGCCAGAAGACGACAGAGGTCCATCCTCTCGTGATCGTATCGCCGTACGAACTGCACCACGAGCAGCGGCGTTATCGACGGGTCGATTCACAGATTGACGGGCGTTTTCTCACCCAGTCGGGTGAGGAAGGCATTTGTCGCCTTGTCGAGGTTTCCGTCGGCAACGCGGTCATGCGCCACGATCTTGATGTCACCATCGGTGAGCGCGTCGTGATCTATGCCGAACACATCGGCCGGGTGGAGGCTGATGTGCGCCGCGTCATCGACAAGGGCACCGCGGTGGAGTTCGTCTCAACCAAGCGTCGCCGCGATCGGATCGCCAGCAACCTGATGTGGCTGATCAACCGCCCGAACGTCCAACTTGAGGACGGCCGTCGTCACGCACGCCAACCCGTCGGCAATGCGAGTATGACACTGGTGCTGACGTCCGGTGAGCAGGTGGAGTGCGAAGTGCTCGATCTGTCCCTGAGCGGAGCAGCCGTCGGGTGTGCCAGGGAGCTGCCACTGGGCACCGAGGTGGCGCTGGGCCGGATGAACGGGCGCATCGTTCGCCAGTTCGAGGGTGGCTACGGGATCCAGTTTTCTGGCGACCTCGCAGCGCTCTCGCCCGAGAACCGTCGGGGCCTGACGGCCTCGAGTGCGGCCTGAAGCTCATTTTCTTGCCGTGGAACCGCGCGAAGCAAGCGGTGAACGGAACAACAAACAGCCCGAGCCCATCCGGCTTTCGATGCGAGCCGGGCAGGCTGTCGCGCCCGACGCCCACAATGGC
>CAZGNQ010000414.1:0-2754 GCA_964527285.1 uncultured Hyphomicrobiales bacterium
GGGAAGGAGGCGCTGTCCGAGCTCGAGGCCTGGGATCTCGAGCACGCCCAAGACGAGCGACCTCGCGGGCCCGACGGGACGATCCTGCCCGTCCGCGCCGAGTCCGATCCGTCATCGGCCGCTCTAGCCCATTCCGCCGACAAACGCGGGGGCGGCGGGATCGGCAGGGAACCTTTGTCGGCTTTTCGCATTTTCGGCCGGCGCTCGACTTCGAGCATCAGCGCGCCCAGCGAAGTCAACACACCCTGGACGGCGTCCGCCGAGCCGTCACTCGCGAGCCGAAACAGGCCTTCGTCAAGGCGTCGCCCAAGTGCATTGAGGTTCGCGGTGTTTCCACGCAGTGTCCTGCGTACGCCCGACAGCCATCCGCGAGCTTCAAGCTCTGAAACAAGAGAAGCTCGCGGGTTCTCGCGCACACGAATGCGACCGAGGGGTGTGGCCTTCTTGGGATTTCGTGGTTCCCGTTGAAGCAGTGCGAAGCGTTGGAATTCGGGCACCCCTCGCTGCGAGCCCAAAGTGCTCACGGCGACAGCAAATGCGAGTCCATCCTTTGCGTTTTTCCCATCGACTGCTGTGCGTCCTTCGGTGAAAAACGCTTCGAGCTCTTCAAGGCGCGCTGCTCGTTTCCAAATCGGCGCCCAGAACTCCGCAAAATTTTGATCATCGCGGCTTGCCGCCGCTCCGCTTCCAGCCGTCAGCGCCTCGACCGTGAACGGAAAACTCAGCCGGGCTTCGTTGCTTTCAAGCCGCCGCGTGATGGCGCCCGAAAATAAGACAGCACCTTCCAAGAGCAACAGGACATCAGCTGGATTGAATGGTTGTTCTCCTGAAAAGCCAGATGTTATGTTTTCCCCACCCCCGACTGCTTCATATTGTCCGAGATTGCCCGAATTTAGATCGGACGCAATGTCAAAGCCTAGGCTTTCTCGAATAAGCTCCAAGGTAATTTGGCGAGGTTTGCCCGCCGTGAGATCAAACAATTCTCTCAGTGCAGCTCCAAAATTCATTCCGAAGTCTCGGCTGCCGTCGTTGCCACCGGAGCCGAGGAGCGGCACCGGAACATTTTCGCTTCCGATACGCTGGCAGGCATCGAACCATTCGACGGCCCAATCTGGCGCCTCTGATCTTAAATTTGCGATGGTGGATGACTTGCACCTCTTGATTATCGCTTCAAATTTGCTGAGATCGGCTTTCTGCTCTTCGGAAAGCTGTTTTTGTTTTCTCTTTTTTTGTTGTATATTCTTGACCTCAAGGCGCGCTTTATCAAGCTCTCTTATGACGACGATAGAACGGTAGTTTTCAACAGCGTTGCGCAGTTTCCAGAACCGCTGTCCAGCGGACTCGTAACGGCGCACGAGCTCCGCGCCCTGTCGAGATGACTTCTTGCCGGATTCTTCGTCTTCGCCCTCCAGAAAACCGGCGCGCCCGTTCCACGGGGAGATGATTGGGCTTGGCTCGTACTCTTCGACGAAAAACCGGACGAGTTCATCTTCGTCGAGCCGGGTCCGCAGCACGAAGCGCTCATCCTGCCAGAACCCGCGAGCTTCAACGTCGCGTTGTTCGGCGACGAGGCGGAAAACCCCGAGTGCCTTGAGATAGCCGGCGAGGGGCACGGGCGCACAGCCTTCCAGTACATGATCATAGGTCGTCATGGCCTGCCTCTTCCTCTGCGGCCGACGCTCGCCAATCGGCGATGCGGACAAGCGCCTCCAACCAAGCGAGCCTGAATGGACCCATGTTATTCAGGAGGCGCTGGGTGCGCGCCGACCAGCTCAGCCCGCACGGGCCGTCGCCCAACTGCATGAGGTCGAGATTCAGCGTCGTCTCTGGAACCAGGATATCGTCCAGGCGCGTTTCAGGAAGGGTGTCACCCTCCCACACACCGCGGGCGAAAAGACCTCCTTCGTCAGGGGGCGCCTCATTGGGAAGGGCACGCAGCCGCATGCGCACTTTCCCGTGATGAGCCGCGATCAGATAGGCGACAAGGCTGGCCTCTTCATCCCAGCCACGATTGGCCAGATACGTCAGTGCGGAAGCGAGTTCATGACGGAAGTATCTCCGCGATCCGCTCGGCCTATGCTCCCCGCCCTTTTCTCTCGGCCATTTGGCAAGGGGCGGTGACACACCGTTCGTCAGTGCGGTCTTCGTCAACGCAACGAAAGCCTCGTGTGCCTTGCCGAGATCGTGCCAGAGGGCAGCCTCGATGATTAGGCGGCGCTCCAGTCCTGACAGACCAATGGCGTCGGTCAGCGCAGCGGCCTGATCGCGCACATGGGCGCTGTGCTTGGCGAGGCTAACGCGAACCCCGCCCGTGCGTGCATCGACATCGTCATCCGTGCTGGGTTCTTGTCCGCCGCTCGCAGGAATCGGAGCAACGGTTTCTTTTGCAGTGGCGTCGAAGCCTCTCTCTGGATGATAGCCTCCCGACGCTGCATCGACCCAAATCACAAGACCGGGGTAGATTTCGTCCTTTTTGACATTCCGCCATTGCTTCAAGAGCGCATCCCAACGCCACGCTCGCACGTTCTTCCGTCCGATGAGCTTCTTTGCGCCGCCGATCGGTGCCGGGCACAGTTCATCACGCGAATGCGCGGGAGCGTCCTCGGGCGGGGCATCGCCTTCGACCGGCCGCCAGAATAACCGAACATCGGTGTCGTCCGCATCGCGGACGTAAAGCGAAACGTCAACGTCGAAGCCCGACAGATCGGGATCGGTATCGAACAAGTCGAATAGGTCACGCTTGCGGATGACGTG
>CAZGNQ010000415.1:0-2750 GCA_964527285.1 uncultured Hyphomicrobiales bacterium
CGGATGCGTGAAGCTGCCGTTCAGGGCACGCTGCTTGAACTCACACAATGCGGACCTTGCCGACCTTCGGCAGATTTCTTTGAGCAACCGGTACCTGCGCATTCCCGCCGTTGGGCGTTTTCTGGCTAGCGCACGGCTCGCGGGCAAACCGGCCATTGGCGTTGCGGCTGTATCGCCTACATGCGGCTGGGCGCAATACAAGACTGACGTCAGTTGGGGACCGTCGGAACCGCCCCCAACCTTTGGGTAAAGCGTTCACTCCAACTCGGCCGGGATGACGCCGACCTCTTCGGCATAGGCGTCGTAGGCTGACTGGAGTTCGCTCAAGAGATCGGGCATTTCAGTTGACAGATCATTGGCTTCGCCAGGATCGGACTCGACATTGAACAGACGCCATTCGCCGTCTCCGTATGGTGCCGGGATCGTGACGGCCTTGAACGCGCCTTGACGCATCCACTTTCCTTCGCCCATTTCGCCACCGACCATTTCCTCGTCGGCATAGAGGGCCTCTGTGTCGCCGCTGATCAACGGCATCATGGAACGTCCGCGAGGCTGTTCTTTGTCCGCTGGATAGGAGGCACCGGTCAATTCCATGACAGTCGGCAGAATGTCCCACACATAGGCAAACGCATTGGTGCGTTCACCTTCAGGAATACCCGGTCCCGCAAGGATCAACGGCACACGCGTCCCGCCTTCCCCAACCGTCATCTTGAAGCGATCCAATGGCCCCGACGACGCGCCCGCCCATCCAGAACCATAGGCGACATTCGATCCCGGGTGGCCGATGTTTTCCAAGCTGTTGTCGAACTGGTTGGCGAAGTCGGGTTCTGTCGCGCCCGGGTAGTCAGAGGAATACCAAGGGTTTGCGCCGTTGTCCGATAGGAAGATGATGAGCGTGTTGTCGATCTCTCCGATGTCGGTCAGGAAATCCAGCATCCGACCGAAGTGGTAGTCCATATTGGTCAGCATACCCGCATATACTTCCATGGAGCGGGATTCGATCGCCTTTTGCTCGTCGCTCAATTCATCCCAAGGCGTGACAATCGGAGCCATCGGCGCAAGAGCTGCATCATCTGGCAGTATCCCGATCGACCGGGCGCTTTCCCACCGTTGTTGCTCCAGCGCCTCATATCCTTCGTCATACACGCCGCGATACATCGAATGCCAAGGTTCCGGCGCATGAACAGGGTCATGAGGTGCCGTGAAAGCAAGGTATCCAAAGAAGGGGCGATCATCGTCCCGACCAGATCGGATCAGGTCAATAAGGTGGTCCGTGTAGGATCGGCTGGAGTAGAAATCGGCTGGCAGTTCTTCAAGAAACTCGCCGTTCATCGCATACTCTGCGGGGTCGTCTCGTGGGAGAATGCCGAGCCGGTCGTTCCAGTGGCTCGCGCCGCCAACGAGCATTGTCAACGTCTCGTCAAAGCCACGATCATGCGGAAGTGACCCCTTAGCGTGCCCCAAGTGCCACTTGCCAGCCATGTAGGTCTTGTAGCCTGCGTCACGTAGCACCTCGGCCACTGTGGCAACGCGATCATTGAGGTGACCTTCGTACCCGGGCTGACCGTCTTGGTTGGGCGCAAGCAACTCCGCCATTTGGCCCAAACCGGCGATGTGATTGTCATTGCCCGTCATCAACATCGAGCGGGTTGGCGAGCAGGACACCGACGCATGGAAGTCTGTGAACATCATACCCTGTTCCGCGAGCGCATCTATCGTTGGTGTCGAAATCTCACCGCCATACGGCCCGGTGTCCGAGAACCCAAGATCATCAGCCATGACCAGAAGGATATTTGGCTTTTCCTGGGCCATGGCGTTGTTCGGAAGTGCCACGGAGCAGGCGAGTGTAGCGGCCAAATAAATCAGTCGAGTCTGTCTTTGCATGTTCGGCTCCCGGCAAACGGAATCAAGAAGGGCATTGCGAGTGACATAACATACAAAACTGTACGCTCAAAACACTTCTGCTTATAGCGTGCAACTTGGCACCGTGTTAGCGTAGCGAAAAACAAGGCAGCCAAATGCAGAAGATCGAACTTGAAACCCGCTACAATCGAGACGCGTGGCTGGCGACGGCTATCGAAGTGCTGTCCAGAGAGGGACAAGCAAAACTCAGAACTGAGCATATCGCCAAGGCTCTGGGCGTTACGCGTGGCAGCTTCTACCACCACTTCAAGAACCGGGATGAGTTCGTGTTTTCGCTTGTCGATTATTGGGCGCAGGCGTTCACGGAGCAAACAAACGCGAATGTCGATGGTCAAGAACTCTCGGCTGACCGCCGGCTGTTGTACTTGATGCGCCTGATCCGGGACAATCGCCTGGACAAATACGACATCGCGTTTCGGAGCTGGGCCGCACAGGAACCGGCTGTGGCCGAAAAAGTTCACGAAGTTGACCGCCTGCGCTACGAGTTTGTCGCGGAGTTATTCGCTGAGATGGGTTTCCAAGGCGATGATCTGGAGGAACGGGTTCGCCTGTTTCTCGTTTACGAGAGTGCGCAGCACACAGTGTGGTTCCCTGACCGATCACGGAATATCGCAGATAGCGCAGAGCGCCGGTTCGAACTGATCACAGGAAGAAAACCCCCAACTGATTGACGACCGCATTCGGGGTCAAAGCCGTCATCTGAGTCATTTGATCGGATGTCGGCGAAGTCGGCGAAGCCGCTAACCACTTTGGCTGCACTGAACGGGTAGTACGGGCTCGAAGCGGACCTTTTCTGCGCCCGTAAGATAGCGAAAACCAATGCCCAC
>CAZGNQ010000416.1:0-2747 GCA_964527285.1 uncultured Hyphomicrobiales bacterium
GTGGGGTGGTCGTGGGGGTTTCTGGGGGGCTGGTCTGGGTTTTGTTTGCCGGTTGCGTGCCGCCGGGGGTCGAGACGAATTTGGCCTGAAGACGAGCCGATTGGGCGAAAGGCCGGTCCTCAAGCCGGGGATCGTGGTTCCTTCTCAACGCGGAGAACAAACCACCTTGATTGGACAGCATGCTGTCCGCTCGCCATGGGCAGTGGCGATGGGGCGGTTATGCGCGCGCTCCGGTTAACGGGTGGTTAATTCTGGGACAGTGGTGGGGAGGCTGCCACGTGACGCAAGCTGATCCGAGGGGCACTGATCTGATGGGAATTGATCCGATGGGGACCGATCCGATGGGCAATGATCTGGCGGCTGACGCAGCCGCGGCGCCCGACACCGACATCGAGGTGGGCCAGCGCATCCGCACCAAGGTCGACCGTTGGCCCCATCCGGCCGCGCAGCATCTGCGGGCGGCGCTGTGGGCCATGCAGCAGGGCCGCGCCGATGCCGCGCAGACGCTCGATGCCGTCGCCGCCGCGCTGGACGCAGCCCGTCTTGCCATCGCACTCGCCGCCGAGATCGAGGAGGTCGTCGCAACGGCGTCGGACATGTGGCTGGTGCGGCGCCATGTCGGCCCCTGCCGCTCCACCATGCAGCTCCTCCACGTGGCCGATGGCGAGGTCCACCCGCCGCACCACCACCACAACCTGCTCTCGCTTCAGGTCGTGATCCGCGGGCGTGTGCATCTGCGCGAGTTCGACCGCATCGCGCGCTGCGGTCCGGACAGCATCCGCCTGCGCCTCGCCAGTGACCGGTTGCTGCAGCCGGGCGATGCCTTCCGCAGCAGCGAGTGGCACCGCAATGCGCACTGGTTCGCTGCCGTCGGTGGCCCGGCGGTTGTGTTCAACTTCAATGCGCGGGGCTATGAGCCGGCGACGTTCGACGCCGATGATGCGGAGGCCTTCGGGCGGCGGTATCTGGATCCGCGCGCGCTGGCGCCGGACGGGACGGTGGAGGCCGCGTCGCTGGGGCGTGATGAAGCGGAGGCGGTGTTCGGGGGCTGCCCACCTGCCGGCGCGCCTCTGCCCGCCGGCTGCGCGGCACCGGTGGAGGAGAACCCACTGCGCTTGCGGCTGGTGTGAGACGCGCTGCCCCGCCGTGCGAATAGCGCGCAGGTGTCTGCACCGCGCTTGAACCCCGTGCGCGCATCGTGGTTTTGTGCCCGCGCTGGGCAAGGCCCTTGGGCGGGGCGAGGGGCGTTAAGCTGTGCGGAGCGGGTGGCCGGATGAGCAGATCGGCAGAGGGGTTTGCGCGGGCCGATGAGGAGGGGCCGGGGCTGGACGAGGCCCGCCGGCGCATCGCGGCGTGCAAGGCCGCCTATGCGGCAGGCGACGACAAGTGCCATGCTCTGGACCTGAGCCAACTGGGGCTCAAGGCGCTGCCGCAGGAGATCCTCGATTGCGGCTGGGTGCGCGAGCTTCAAGTTGGCAGTAGCCCTTTTGGGCGCGGTTGGAACCAGCTAAGCGCGCTCCCCGTGGCTTTGTTTGACGCGCTAACGCAGCTCGAACTGCTCGACTGTGCGGGGAACGCTCTCACGACACTGCCGTCCTCGATCAGCCGTCTGCAATCGCTGACAAACTTGAACCTGTCGTTAAACGGCATCGGCGATGACGGCGCGGCGCACTTGGCGGGGCTGAGCGCGCTCACCGAACTGGACCTGACGGGCAACAACATCGGGGCTGAAGGCGCGGCGCACCTGGCAGGGCTGACCGAGCTCACCGACCTCCACTTGTACAACAGCAACATAGGCGCTGAAGGCGCGGCGCACCTCGCGGGACTGAGCGAGCTCACTAGCCTGGACCTTACGGGCAACAATATCGGCGCTGAAGGTGCGGCGTATCTGGCAGGGCTGAGTGAACTCACCGGTCTCCACCTGGGGTACAATAACATTGACGCTGACGGCGCGGCGCACCTCGCGGGGCTGAGCCAGCTCAGTAGCCTAAACTTGGACTACAACGACCTCACGACGGTGGCGCCGTTTTACGGGATGCGCCAACTGCGACGCCTGGACATCGATGGCGCCCAACTGAGCGCGCCGCACGCGGAGTTCTGGCTACGCGAGCCCCTGGAGCATGTGAGCCTCAAGCGAGGCGCGATCCCTGGCGTGCCGCCAGAAATCCTGGCGGAGGACAATTGTCTGCCGGGCTTGCGGGGCCACTTCCGTGATCTGCTGGCCGGCGCAGCGACCGTTCGCGACGTCAAGCTCATGATCCTCGGCAATGGCCGGGTGGGCAAGACACAGATCGTCAACCGCCTGCGGGGTCGCGCTTACGAGCCCAAGGCCCGCTCCACCCACGCGATCCAGATCTCGTCCGTCGATCTGCCGGTGCCCGCCGATGCCGATGACGATGCGGGCCCCATCACCCTGCGGATCTGGGATTTCGGCGGACAGGACATCTACCTCGGCACCCACGCCCTGTTCCTGCGCACGCGCGCCGTGTTCCTGCTGGCCTGGGCGGCAAAGGCCGAGGCCGCAGCCGGACACGACGACAACCAGGGCAACGTCTTCCGCAACTTTCCGCTGGAGTATTGGGTGCGCTACGTCCGCCAGATGGCGGGCACGGACGCGCCCGTTCTGGTGGTGCAGAACCAGGCCGACACGCGGGCCGACAAGGAAACCCTTTTGCCGCGTGAACCCTTCGTGCGCCCGTTGCTGGCGGCATTCCCCCACAACGAGGTGCTGGATTATTCCGCCCGCG
>CAZGNQ010000417.1:0-2730 GCA_964527285.1 uncultured Hyphomicrobiales bacterium
GCGCCAAGAGCGGATAGAAAATGGTGCCGGCGACGAGGAGCAGACCACCCACGATGCGCGCGGGCGATTGATCAATCCGGAACGTCAGGCCTGGCCGCAGCAGGGCCAGCGCGAGCAGAATAAGCGCCTGCACACCGAACCCTGGCGCAACGGCAGCCGCCGCCGGATTGATCGGTGCATATCGCTCCCACAGGAAGCTCCAGCCCACCGATACCCACGTGCTTGCAAAAAACAATGCGACGACAATGGCTTCCGCCCGTCGTTGCGCTGTAACAGGGCGGAGGATAAGCGCCACCGCGACCAGTCCCAGCAGCCATATCACGAGCGGCCAGGGCCACAGCGCCGCGTTCTCCAGTTCAAACATCCGCCAGTAGGTGCGCGGGGAGAACAACAGCAGGTCGATGGGCCGGTATTCCCACCATTCCGACATCAGGCGCGCGCGGCGACCGCGTCGGCAATGCGCTGGCGCATCGCGGCATCAGGCAATGGCGTGAGCAGCGCGTCCTTGTTTTCACGCACGTGCGCCACCTTGGTGGTGGCGGGGATGGCGACGGTCACGGCCGGGTGCGACACAATGAACTTCAGGATCAACTGCGCCCAGGTTTTTGCACCTGTTTCGGCGGCAAAATCCGGCAATGGCTGCCCCGCAAGGCGCCGTGTCAGGCCGCCCCGCTGGAAGGGACGGTTCACGATCACGCCGATGCCCTTCTCGCTGGCGAGCGGCAGCAGCCGTGCCTCGGCATCGCGGTCGAGCGGATTGTAGGTGAGCTGCACGAAATCGATGGGATGGCGTGCCATGATCGCGGCCATCTGGCGATGGCGCAGGCCGTGCGATGTGGTGATGCCCACGTAACGCAGCCGCCCGGCCGCCTTCATGGCGAACAGCGTGTCGAGATGGGCCTCCCAACTGACGAGGTTGTGGACCTGGAGGAGATCAAAGCGCGGCACCGACCATCGCGCAGCCGAGGTGGCAATCTGGCTTGGCCCGGCAGCCCCATCGGAGATCCAGACCTTGTCGGTCGCGAAGATTGCCGTCGGGTCGGCCAGGCGCTTGAGGGCGTGGCCGATGGTGTCCTGCGCCGAGCCGTACATGGGCGATGAATCAAGCATGCCCCCGCCATGTGCCGCGAACGCCGCCACCACGGCCGCGCATTCGTCGAGCAGGACCGGGTCGTTGCCGACGTTGAAGGTGATCCAACTGCCCAGCCCGATGGCGGGGATCATCTCCCCCGTTGATGGGATGCGGCGCAGCGTCGGATCGGCAGCCGGCGATGCCGCAACAGGTGCGCCCGTCTGCGCGCGCGCGGCGCCCGGGAGCATCGCCATGCCGGTGGCCGCGGTGGCAATGGTCGCAGATGCCGCGGTGGTCAACAGATGGCGACGGGTGATCATGGCGGTGTCCTCCCGGTCACCAGTTATGGCGCGGCGAGAGCATCAACAGTGAGCGATCTGTCGCGGGTGGCGCGCAGGCTGGTTTCGTGGCGCCAGTTGATGGCGGACTGCACCCGGCAAGCAGTGGCCTGTCCTTTGAGCCAATTATCGGCTTTCACACGCTCGCGCAGTCCACGGATCGTTTGAAATCCGCCACAAACCTTTGGGTTGGTCGTGATGCGGTAAAGTTCGCTGATCAGGCCGTATTCGGGCCGATCCACTGCCGAAAAACCGCACCAGCAGCCCCGCGTCCATCATACCCCAAAGCCGAACCGGCCGCTGCGGGGGAAGCCTTTGGGCACGTCCTTGCCGGCGGTGGCACGGGCGGCTTCCCAGTCGCGCCAGTCCTTGGCGGACTGCATCCGGCCGGCCGCATCCTGCCATGTCAGACCGTTGGTCGCCGCAAACGCCTGGACATCGGCAAGCGCCACGCCGTCACGCAATCGGATCAGCCGCACGCCCTTGCCGCGCGCCATCTCCGGCAGATCATCCAGCCCGAAGATCACCAGCTTGCGCTGATCGCTCACCACGGCAACACGGTCCGCGCCCTTGGGCACCACCCGCACAACGGCCGCCTCGTCGCCGCCTGTCACGTTGAGCACCTGACGGCCCGTGCGCTTCAGGGCGATCAGCTCATCCTCTGCCACGACGAAACCATTGCCGCCCGTCGATGCGACCACCAGTTTGCGCCCGGGCACATGGGTGAACACCTCAACGATGTCGTCATTTTCTTCCATCTCGACCATCAGGCGCACCGGCTCGCCATGGCCGCGACCGCCGGGCAGTTTGTCCGCCGCCAGGGTGTAGAACCGACCTGCCGTCGACAGGAGAATAATCTTGTCTGTCGTCTGTGCGAAAAAAGCCCGCTTGAGCTTGTCGCCATCCTTGAAGGCCACCTTGGCAAGGTCTTCCTGGTGGCCTTTCAGCGTGCGGATCCAGCCCTTTTCGGACAGGACAATCGTCACGGGCTCTTTTTCAATGAGGGCCTCGTCGAGATCAATCTCGATCTCCGGGGCGTCGGCAAACGTCGTGCGCCGGCGTCCGATTTCGGTCTCCCCACCGAAGCGCTCGCGCGTCTTCTCGATTTCGCCGCGGATCACCTCCCACTGTCGGCCCTCGTCAGCCAGTAAGGCCTCCTTGTCCGCCTGCTCCTTCGTCAGTTCGTCATGCTCACGGCGGATCTCAATTTCCTGCAGTTTGTTCAGCGCGCGCAGCCGCATGTCGAGGATGGCCGTCGCCTGCACCACTGTGAGATCAAAGCGCGCAATAAGCTCCTCTTTGGGCTTGTCCTCAAAGCGG
>CAZGNQ010000418.1:0-2727 GCA_964527285.1 uncultured Hyphomicrobiales bacterium
TTGAGGGCGGCCTCACGCGATCCGAACACTTTCAAGAACGCCGCGTTGAGCAGCGTCGTCGGTTCGGTGTGGTTCCCTGACTCACGCCGGACACGTACCGCGGCCATGGCGCGCAACTCGTCATTCACGATCGGCATCAGGCTGTCGAGTGCGTCGCGATCGCCGCGATTCACGCGATCCAGCAGCAACGTCACGTCACCTGGGGTAACCACCTCAAAAAGACCTCACGCACCGATTTGCAATCCCGTGTCCAGTTGTCCCGCGGAATGTCGCTCTTCAACGCAGCGGGACGTTCACTGCCGCTGGCGGCGACCAGTTTACTGCCGAACGCCTCGCAACTGAACAGGCGTCTTGAAGGAGGCTTCATGTCGCAAACTCCCCGTTTCCCGTTGATGACGCCGCTGATCCGGCTGTCGCCACACGACACGCTTACCGTCCGGGACGTGTTCGAGGGCATCCAGATCTTCGGCGGGCTGGGCTCCGGCAAGACATCTGGCAGCGGCCAGACGCTCGCCAAGGCCTTTCTGCGGTCAGGCTTCGGCGGGCTGGTGCTCACCGCTAAGCCGGACGAAGCCCGGCTGTGGGCCCAGTACGCAGCCGAGTGCGGACGAGAGCGCTCGATGCTCTACTTCGGCCCCAAGCACCCGTGGCGCTTCAACTTCATCGATTACGAAATGCGGCGTCCCGGCGCGGGGGCTGGTGTCACCAGCAACATTGTCGCCCTGCTTGAGAACGTTCTTGAGTCGCACAACCCAGACAAAGTCGTCGGCGGTGACCCGTATTGGCGACAGGCCCGTTCGCAGGTTCTTCGCAACGCGATCGAACTCATCCAACTCGCTGGACACCCACTCGGGCTCGAGGACGTGTTCTCGGTCATCCGCTCCGCTCCGCTTAGTCCTGACGACCGCAATCGACCCGCCTGGCATGAGAGTTCGTTCTGCGCCCAGCTCTTTGGTGAAGCAGTGACGCGCTGCGAGCAATCCGGATCACGGACAGCAGCTAGCGACCTGAAGACCATCGCCAGCTACTTCTTCACGGAATGGGCGCCACTCGATCCGGAGCCGCGCTCCTCGATCAGCAGCATGGTCGGTGCGCTGATGGACATCGTGGTACGTGGCGAAGTGCGAAAGCTGCTGCTCAGCAAGACCAACTTCACGCCTGATCTCGCCGAAACGGGGACCGTCATCGTGGTTGATATGCCGATCCACGAATGGCGCGATGCCGGCAAGTTCGTGCAGGTGCTGTTCTAGACGGTCTTTCAACGCATGCTCGATCGTCGGCAAGATCGCGATGAAGAAGCCCGCCCGATCTTCATTTGGGCGGATGAGTCCTCGAACTTCATGACCCTGTATGACACGGAGTTCCAAACGGTCGCCCGAGCGGCACGCGTCGCGACCGTTTACCTCACGCAAAACCTCCCGAACTACATCGCCGCCTTCGGCGGCGACGCGGGGGGCCGGACACGGGCCGATCAGTTACTCGGCGCGCTGGGCATCAAAATCTTTCACGCCAACGGCGACTTGACGACCAATCAGTACGCCCAGGAGCTGTGTGGCCAGGAACGCGTCTGGCGCGAGTCATATAACGAGGGTGGATCGCGTAGTACCAGCGCGAATGGCACGACATCAAGCAAGAGCTGGGGGACGACCTACAACCAGGTCGTCGACCATGTGATCCGCGCGAAGTGGCTGACCGAGTTGTCACGGGGCGGCCCCGACCGGGGCTGGACCGAAGCATTCCTGTTCCGCGCCGGCGATCCTTGGAAAGCCACCAACACCAATGTGCTAAGCGTCCGATTCCCGCAGGTTGTCACAACCTCCGAGGCGAACTCATGAACCTCTCGCGCGGTTTCTTCTCGATTGGCGCGATTCTGCTGCGTGCACGCTGTGGCTTTGGGGTGACGGGGCCGTTGGCCCTCGCCCAAGCAGTCATTGCCATCGTAATCTTCGGGCTGACGATCACGTTCACAAATGGCGTAGCGCAGTTAGCGCACATCGTCTGGCTGGATGTCCCAATACTGTGGCCGCTCGTGATCATGGTCATTTTCTTGATTGCCGTGTGGGCTGGTCGCATCCTTGGTTTAACGAACTGGTTTGAATCGCTCTGGGACAACAGCGTCGACGGCGGCCACACCGGCCATCCACACCGACTCTGGCGAACACGCTGGAACGTTATGGACGAGTGGATCGCCTTGGGCCGCTGGGAACCGATGCTGCTTCTCACGATCGGCGTCGTACTGCTCGTCCTGCCGCTCACTCGATCCATCGGGCTAGTGCTTTGCTTAAGTGCCGGTGCTGTCGCGTCCCAGACGCGTCGCGATCAGTTCGTCAATGAGGGACCGCAGGACTCCTACTACGCGCAGTTGCTTGTAAGTCAGAAGATGGCCCCAGCTGTCGATCCCATGCATCAACAGGTAGCAAACCTCTCTGATGACCTGCTTGAGTTGTTCGAGCCCGAGGAGCGCGACCACCTACGCCAAATGCGTGAACAACTAGCCGCCGAAGCTTCACAGGCAGCTGGAGAACAGCCGGAAGATCCAGAGCCAATCGTCCGTTACAAGTCGCGCGGTCCGCTGAGTGCGACTCCGCCACTGCTCCTCAGCGCGAGCTTCTACGTCGTTGTCTCCTTTTTCGCTCTCAACTTGATCACCTTCGACCCCTGGGGAATCCTGGAGCGTTCACAGACGATCTTCATTGCCGGGCTCGGGGCAGTCGAAGACGAAGCTCA
>CAZGNQ010000419.1:0-2725 GCA_964527285.1 uncultured Hyphomicrobiales bacterium
AATCGCCATCGGGAACTTCGACGGTGTGCATCGCGGCCACCAGTGCGTGCTGGCACAGGCGCGACACATGGCGGCGGCGCGCGGTGGGCGTGGGGGCGACGCACGCGTCACGGGCGCGGCGCAGTCCGGTTCAAGCGCGCGCTGGGGCGGCCTGACATTTGAGCCCCACCCGCGCGTGTTCTTCACGCCGGATCGCCCGCATTTTCCGCTGACACCGCCGGATCTCAAGGCGTCCATTTTCCAGGCGCTGGGCGCCGATCTGTTGATCACTTTGCCGTTCGATGGCGGGCTTGCCGGGCTCAGCGCCGATGATTTCGTTGCGCAAGTGCTGGTTGACGGGCTCGGCGTCTCGGCGGTCGCCGTCGGCCATGATTTCCATTACGGGCGCGGGCGCGGCGGCACGCCGGACCACCTGCGCGCAGCGGGCGCGCGCCATGGCTTTGCCGTCGAGATTGTGCCGGGGGCGGGCGACGGTACGGCGCACTATTCCTCAACGCGTGTGCGCGAGGCGCTGGGCGTCGGCGATCTGGAAACCGCACGCGCCATTCTGGGCTACAACTGGCGGGTGCGCGGAGAGGTCGAGTCGGGAGCGGGACGAGGGCACGGGCTCGGTTTCCCAACGGCCAATGTCCGCCTCGCGCCGGGGCAGGACCTGATGCACGGCATCTACGCGGCGCGGGTCCACACGCAAGGCGGCGCGCATGAGGGCGCTGCCTACTTCGGTCGCCGCCCCACATACGACAACGGCCAGGCGATCCTGGAGACCTTCCTGCTCGACTTCGATGGCTCGCTTTACGGCCAGATCATCGACGTGGAATTCATCGCCTACCTCCGCCCCGACGCATCGTTTGAGAGCGGCGAGGCGCTGGCGCGTCAGATGGAAATCGACGTCGCCAATGCGCAAGACGCCTTGCGGGCCTCACCCACCAGCTTTGCGCCGGACTGGCCAGGCGCGGTGGCTGATATCGCTGTGACGCCCGGCAGGGCCGACCCGGTGTAGCGCGGGGCCACGCTGGAGCCGACGCATCGGTTGGAGGGTTTTGCAAGCGGCCAAGGGGCGGCCAAGGGGCGGCTCAGGTTCGGGCCATGATGGGCGCAGGGTTGGCGCCGGGCGTCAAACCTTGATATGGGCGGGCGTTCTTCGAGAGATTGTCGAGGCCGCAGTTGATCGCCGGGCTTTGTGAGCGGCCCTGGGGCGCAGGCTTTCCGGGCGCGTCGCGCTGGCGATACAACCCAAGAATTCGTGGAATTGGTGACATGACGGACGTCAAGGCCCGCGCTGGGAACAGCGAGACGAGCGAGGCGGCGCACGCCGCCGGCGATGAGCGGGACTGGAGCAAGACGATTTTCCTCCCACGCACTGAGTTCCCCATGCGTGGCGGCCTGCCCAAACGCGAGCCGGACTGGCAGGCGCGCTGGGACCGGATCGGTGTTTTTAAGCGCATGCGCGAGGCCGCCAAGGGGCGCGAACCGTTTATCCTCCATGACGGCCCGCCGTATGCCAACGGCCACCTCCACATTGGCCATGCCCTCAACAAGGTGCTGAAGGACGTGATCAGCCGCTCCCATCAAATGATGGGGCATGATGCCAATTATGTTCCGGGTTGGGACTGCCACGGCCTGCCGATCGAATGGAAGATCGAGGAGCAATACCGCGCCAAGGGGCGGAACAAGGACGAGGTGCCGATCAATGAATTTCGGGCCGAGTGTCGTGACTTTGCGCAGAGGTGGGTCGGCATCCAGACGGAGGAATTCAAGCGGCTTGGTGTGGAAGGAAATTGGGAGAACCCCTACACGACCATGAGCTTTGCCGCTGAGGCCCGGATCGCCGGTGAACTCATGAAGTTCGCCATGAACGGCACGCTTTACCGCGGATCAAAGCCCGTCATGTGGTCCGTGGTGGAACGCACCGCGCTGGCCGAGGCGGAGGTGGAATACAAGGACGACTACCAGTCCGACACCGTGTGGGTGATGTTCCCCATCGACCAGGGGCCCGAAGCGCTGGCCGGTGCGCGCGTTGTCATCTGGACGACGACGCCCTGGACCATGCCGGGCAACCGCGCGATCACTTATTCTCCCAACGTTGACTATGCCGTGTTCGAGGTGACGGACGCGCCGCAGGATAATTGGTGCCGCACCGGCGACAGGCTGGTGCTGGCTGATGCGCGCGCCGAAGAGGTGTTTGCGCAGGCGCGGGTCACCGCGTTTGAACGCCGGGAAACTGTAAGGGCGCAAGACCTTGCGGGGCTGCGCTGCCAGCATCCTTTGCACGGCCACGGGGGTGGTTACACGTTCGCTGTGCCGCTCATCCCCGGTGACCATGTGACGGACGACGCCGGTACCGGCTTTGTCCACACCGCGCCGGGCCATGGTGTTGAGGACTTCGAGGCCTGGATCGATGCCGGCCCGAGCCTCGAGGCGGCCGGCATCGATGCCACGATCCCGTTCACCGTCGGGGCGGACGGCCGCTACACGGCCGAGGCGCCCGGCTTCACCGGCGCCCAGGTGATCACGGACAAGGGAGAGAAAGGCAACGCCAACAAGGTCGTCATCGAGGCGCTCATGGAGCACGGCAATCTGGCGGCCCGTGGCCGCTTGAAGCACTCGTATCCGCATTCCTGGCGGTCCAAAAAGCCGGTGATCTTCCGCAACACGCCGCTGTGGTTCGTCGCCATGGACCAGCCGGTCGCCATCGACGGCGGTTCCGCCACCCGCACCATCCGCG
>CAZGNQ010000420.1:0-2715 GCA_964527285.1 uncultured Hyphomicrobiales bacterium
ACAACGCTCGTGCAGCCGTGCAGCAGCGGCGCATAAACGATATAGGAATGGCCGACGACCCAGCCCACGTCGGACGCGGACCAGAAGACCTCGCCGGGCTTCATGTCGTAGATCGCCGACATGGACCATTTCAGCGCCACCATGTGCCCGCCGTTGTCGCGCACAACACCCTTGGGCTGTCCGGTGGTGCCTGACGTGTACAGCACATAGAGCGGGTCGGTCGCCGCGACCGGCACACACTCCGCCGTCTCGCCACGTGCCTTCGCGCTTTCAACGGCCGCTGCCCAGTCATGGTCCCGGCCCTGCGTCAGGCTGGCGGTCGCGCTTGCTGCGATCGGCTCTTGGCGCTGATAGACGAGGCAGGCGGCTGGCTTGTGGCCGGACAGGTCGAGCGCCTCGTCGAGCAGCGGCTTGTAGGGCACCACGCGGTTCGGCTCGATGCCGCAGGAGGCTGTGAGCACGATCTTTGCCTGAGAGTCCTCAATGCGCGTCGCGAGTTCCTTTGCAGCAAACCCGCCGAAGACGACGGAGTGCACGGCGCCAATGCGCGCGCACGCGAGCATGGCCATGACCGCCTCGGGGATCATCGGCATATAGATGATGACGCGGTCACCCTTGGTGACGCCGAGGCCGCGGATGACAGCGGCCAGCGTGGCGACTTCGTGGGTCATTTCCGCGTAGCTGAGCGTACGCTTGGTGCCCGTGACCGGGCTGTCATGGATCAGGGCCGGCTGGTCGGCGCGCTCCGGCAGGTGACGATCCAGTGCGTTATGGCAGGTGTTGCACGTCGCGCCGGCAAACCAGCGCCCATATTGCCCGGAATACGCGTCGAACACTTTATCCCATGGTGTGAACCAGTCGATTTCGGCGGCAGCGCTGGCCCAGAATCCCTCAGGATCGTTCGCCCAGGTCCGGTACAGCTCATGGTAGCTGCTCATCGTCATACGTCCTCCCGAAATGCCGCTGTGTCACCCCGGCATTGCCGCCGCCGGTTATCGTGGTTGGGGCCGGCGCCAGCGAGGCGAGCGGGACCATCGCCGCGCTCTGCAGCGCACCTTGATCTCACACCCGCCGTCTGCGCGGCGCTTCGCCCAGATTGCGCACGCCTCTACGCCGCCACGGTCTCGTTAAGTCCGGCATGCTTGCGTCAAGCGTGAGGTTGGCACGTGGTGACAACCTGCCGATCGTGCGGGAGATTTTGGGTGGCGTGGGTAAAGACCCGGACGGCAGCCATACAAGATGAGGATCACTGCACAAGTGGTCGCAGGTCGAACACGCGCGTGTTTGACGTTCATACGGCCCCCTGCGGCGCCTTGCGACAACGGCTCATCGCGCGAAGCTCAAGCTGCGGTCACGCGGTGCGGGCGGTTTTGAGCAGGGGTTGGGGGACAGGGTCGGCGCTATTGGACGGGGGGGCTGACCCTGGACGCGTTGGCCGTCCCGCTGCGGTGGCATGCGCTGGACAGATCGGCCGCTTGTTTAGGTGTGCGGGCATGCCGGCACCATGATCAAGAGCGCCCGGATCGAGAGTGTCCCGATCTCGAAAGCCTGCCATCTCGCAGAAGGCGCAAGGCAAACTGCTGGATCGTTGGCAGGCACTGGCGCGCTGATACGCGTCGTATCGCTTGCCGCTTACGGCAGGTGCAGTTCGCCGCCCTCACAACATGGGTTAAGAGCACTCGGCGAACTGCAATTGGCGAACTGCATTGGCTAATTTGAGATTATCCCACCGCGTTCCGGTCAGCGTCAGAAGCGCAGCGATCAGCACGCCAAGTTTGTGGTGTGTCAGCGTGCGCAGCGGTGTCAGTTTCGCAATCGTTCAATTTCGTCTTTCAGTTTCAACTTCTGGCGTTTGAGTTCCGTGACCCTGCGGGCATCATGGGAGGGGCGGGCTTCCTCCTGCTCAATCGTTCTGTCGAGCGCTTGGTGACGACGCTTCAGCTCGGCAACGTGCCCTTCAATCGCCATTGTCAACCTCCTTTTTTCATAACGACGCAACCAGCTTGTCACTGCTTCCGGCGTTTGTCCAATCGGGGCCGGTCGGGGTGGTGGCAACCGCGGCATGCGCTTTCAAAGATATGAAAACGCAAAGTAAATTGGCACAGGGCCGAGCGCGAAAGAGCCCAAAGGCACGCGTCGGCGCGACGTGCTTGCGCAAATCAGGCGCAATACGGATACTGCGTTGCATCGATGCAGGTGGGGCTGGAACAGGCGACCATGGTCAATGACACCGGCGGTGAGGGCACCGCGGCGGACGAACCTGAGACGGAGGAGGCGCTGCGCGCTCAATTGGCCCGCTTGCGCGTCGAACACCGTGACCTGGACCGGGCGATCGTAGCCCTTGAGGCCGCGCGCGCAGATCAGTTGCAATTGACGCGGTTGAAGCGGCAGAAGCTGTCCATCAAGGAGCGCATGCAGACGTTGGAAGACCAACTCCTGCCCGACATCATCGCTTGAGCCTTCTTTAAGCTGGGCCTCGGTGAAAGTGAGCCCCCACGAAACTGAGCCTTGTAAAAACTGAGCCGGGGCGCGACTGGGCCCTGGCGAAACCCTTTTGGCCAGGCGCCAGCGGTGCTGCGGACCCGCGATCCGCCAGGCAGAATGATCAACAAAGGTGAGCGATGGACGCTGATACGCCCCGGGAGACGGCGCGCCCTCTGGTCAGCATCGCCATGGGCTCGCAATCGGACTGGCCGACCATGCGGTGCGCCAGCG
>CAZGNQ010000421.1:0-2714 GCA_964527285.1 uncultured Hyphomicrobiales bacterium
GCGCATCCACTCAACCACGCTGTCGGGCTGGCCCTGGCAGAGGTCGGACCCGATGCCGAGGCAGGCGGTGCCATAGCGCTCGGCCGCCCGGGCGACCATGGTGCAAAATTCCTCCAGCGTGCAGGCCGAGCCGTCCTTCAGATGATGGGGATAGAGCGAGAACCCCAGCATGCCGCCGCTCTGCGCGAGCGCATTCAAAACGTCGTCGGACTTGTTGCGCAGCGCGGGATGCCACCAGTGCGGATTGGCGTGCGTGATGGCGATCGGGCGAGAGGAAATCTCGATCGCCTCAAGCGTCGAGCGTTCGGCGGAATGGCTCATGTCGACGACCATGCCGACGCGGTTCATTTCGGCAATTGCCCCGCGCCCGAAGCGCGTCACGCCAGGGTCCTCTGCCTCATAGGCGCCTGTCGCCAGCAGAGACTGGTTGTTGTAGCTGAGCTGCATGAAGCGCACGCCGAGCGTATGCCAGATCTCGATGAGCCCGATGTCATCCTCGATGGGGGACGGGTTCTGAAAGCCGAACAGCACCGCAGTGCGCCCGGCGGCCTTGGCTGCGCGGACCTCGTCGCCAGTACCGGCCCGCTGGATCAGATCGCCGTGGCGCTCAAACCACAGGTTCCACCGCTCCACGTTCAGCACGGCCTCGCGAAACGTTTCGTGATAGGCGATGGTCACGTGGATCGCATCGACGCCGCCCGCGCGGAGTTGGCGGAAGATATCGGGCGTCCAGTTGGCGTACTGCAGACCGTCAATGCGTGTCGGCCGGGCTGCTGGCTCCTGTTGCGCTTCCATGCTCGTCTGCTCCTCGGCCGCCATACGCGCCCGGTGACACGCGCCCCGTTATGCGCAGGTTCCAGGCACCGCAAGTTCCAGGCACCGCACATTCCCGGCACTGCATATTCCAGGCAATGGGCGCACTCAGGCGTCCGGCGTGCCCGCCGCGATGTAGGCTGTTTTGACCTGGGTATAAAACTCCACCGCGGCCCGGCCCTGTTCGCGCGGGCCGAGGCTGGAGTTCTTCCGCCCGCCGAACGGCACGTGATAATCCGTGCCAGCGGTCGGCAGGTTCACCGTCACGCAGCCCGTCTCGACGTTGCGCCGGAAATGGGTGGCCCGCGCCAGTGAACGGGTGAAGATGCCGGCCACAAGGCCGTAGTCGGTGTCGTTGGCGAGCGTGAGCGCCTCATCGTAGCTGTCCGCCTTGATGACGGAGGCGATGGGGGCAAACAGCTCTTCGCGCGCGTGGGCCATGGCATTTGTGGCGTTGGTCAGCACCGCCGGCGCCATGAAGTGACCTTCGGTGGTGATGTGCGGGTGGTCCGCATGGCCCGGCGCAATTGCGCAACCGCCGACCGCCAGGGTTGCCCCCTCGGCCTGCGCCCGTTCCAGCCAATCAAGATTGCTTGCGAGCTGTTGCGCGCTCACCACCGGCCCCACGCGCACGTCGGCATCAAGCGCGTGGCCGACCTTCAGGCCCGACACCGCAGCGCAAAGCCTGTCAACGAAAGCGTCGTGAATGCGTGCGTCCACGATCAGGCGTGAGGATGCCGTGCACTTCTGCCCGGTGCCGGAGTAGCTGCCCACGAGGACGGCCGCGACCGCAGCGTCCAGGTCGGCATCATCCATCACGACCAGCGCGTTCTTGGAGCCCAATTCCAGCTGCACGCGCGTGAGATTGGGCGCGGCCGCAGCGGCAATGCCCTTGCCGACACCATACGAGCCGGTGAAGCTGATCGCATCCACGCGCGCGTCGCTTGCCAGGCCCTGGCCGATGGTGGAGCCGCTGCCCATCAGAAGCTGAAACGCCCCATCGGGCAGGCCTGCGCGGGAGATGATCTCCGTTAGTGCCCAGGCCGAGGCTGGCGTCTGGTTGGCGGGCTTCCAGATGACGGCATTGCCGAAGGCGAGGGCCGGCGCGATCTTCCAGGACGCCGTTGCCGTCGGAAAATTCCAAGGCGAGATGACCGCCACGACGCCCATCGGCTCACGGCGCACATCGATTTCGATGCCCGGACGAACGGAATCGGCGTTCTCGCCCAACTGCCGCAGCACCTCAGCGGCGAAGTAGGTGAAGAACTGGCCTGCGCGATAGACCTCGCCGCGGCCCTCGGCGAACGGCTTGCCCTCCTCGCGCGACAACAGCGTGCCCAGTTCATCGGCGCGGGCGATCAACTCCCGGCCAATGGCATCAAGCGCTGTCTGGCGAGCTTCCAGGCCCATTGCCCGCATCGGCACGCGCGCAGCCCTTGCGGCATCAAGCGCGTTGGCCAACTCGCCCGGTCCGGCCTGCGCGTAATGGCCGATGGTGTCGGAGAGATCGGACGGATTGATGTTTGCGACCGGGGGCTGGTCACCGGCGATCCACTGGCCCGCAATATAGTTCGCCTTGATCTCGTCCACGCTTCCCTCCCGGCTTCACTCTGCCCGTCACGTCTGCCGCTTTAGCGACTGTGGGACAACGCTCATGTTCGGGCCATCGGCGGTGGTCTGCTTACGACAGTGGGGTTCGGAAGGCGCGCAGAAACGGCGCGCGCGCGGGATCGGCACGAGCGCGTCACGGCAGGCCTGCTGGGGAGCGCGGTGGTTCGATGCGGCGTGACGGTCGCCGGCCATAGTTCAGGCGCACGGGCCGGGGGAGTGGTGCCGAGGGGCGGAATCGAGCCCGCCTGAGCGCTTGCCGCGAAGGGTCCACAGAGGAACGCGGTGGTTCT
>CAZGNQ010000422.1:0-2711 GCA_964527285.1 uncultured Hyphomicrobiales bacterium
TGCCGATGCGCTCCGCCTCGCGGAACAGAAAGTCGTCCGCATCGGGCACGCTCGCTGTCTCGGGCGCCGGTGACGGCGCGGCCGGGGCGACCGAACGACCAACATTGAGATGATCCAGCGCGCGGACGATGCTGCGGATGTCATCAACGCGGACAGCGTGCACTTGATTAAAAGGCTTAGGGATCTGGAGGGCGTCCAGCCCGCCGGTCAGCGCGTTGACGAGCTTGCTCTGGCGGTCCGCGTGCTCAGCCTCGGCCCGCACCCACTTCGACTGGCGTGCTTCAGGCGACCAGATCACGATGACGGCCGTCGCGGCGTCAAGCTGACGGTCGATTTCGTCGGCAAAAGAGCCCGTCGGAACCAGGCTGGTGTCCCACCAGATATCATAGCCCTGTTCCGCCAGATCATTGGCCAGTTCCTCAGCCTCGCCGGCACGGGCTTTGGAATACGAGATGAAAACGTCTGCCATGGTGCCTGCCTTATCGACCGCTAGCCGCACGTCTTACCTGTTCAGCCTCTCGCACAAAAGCCGCCAAACCAACCCCGCCCCACGTGGTTTGCTCACGGCATCGGCGCGGCCACCAGTTCATGGCGCCCTGCGGGATTGCGCAGCACGATGAGCGCGTGGGCGCTGGTGGCGGCTGCACTGGCAATCTGTGTGTTTCTCACCACCAGCAGCGTCTTTTCCTCCCCACCAGGACGCAGCACGCGCACAATCGCATCCCACGTCTCAGGCTCGGCGCGCACCGGCGACGTCCGCACCGACACGGCACTTAAAATCGCGCCATCGCCAGCACCATTGAAGCGGGCCTGCTCCCACGTGTTCTCGGTCACGTGGTCCCCATAAATGCTGCCAATCCGCTCCGCGATGCCGAGCGCGCCCGCCTGCGGCAACACGCGCCGCACAATGCCCTGGCAATCAGGGACGAAAAGACTGTCGCCAAAGGCCAGAACGGCGCTGGCGCAGGACGCGATGTCAAAGTCGTGGCCACCCCATTCGGTGTTTTCCGCCACGCTCAGCCGATGAATGCTGGCCGGCGTCGATCCGAAATCACCCGTCCAGATCGCATCCCGCCCGTCGCTCATCCGCATCCCCTTGAGATCGAAACTCACGTCGGAATAATAATCGGGCACCGTGAATGCACTCAGGTCCGGGGGCGTATGGGCCAGCCCCGCCGCGCCAGCCCCGCCGCCGGTGATCAGCCACAGCCGCTTGCCGTCCTGGGCCAGCCGCTCCGGCCGTGTCGAAACCGGCTCACCGAACGTGCCGGCAAGGTCGCCCGGCAGGACGATTTCGCGCTCGGCCATTGTCTCCAGGCTGTCGGGGTCGAGGCGCAGGAGCCTATTCGGTGCGACCCCGACGAAGAGGCCAAGCGGACTGGAGGACAACGCCAGCGGCTCGCCGGCAAGCGCTGCCTGCGCCGCCGCGGCACCGTCCTCGGACAGGCGGACGATCCGGCTGGGCGCGGACGAGCTGGGGTTGTGCGCTGCGACGATGAACCCGGACCCCGCACCCGCGGCAGCCACAAGCCGCGCATCAGACACAAGCGCATCGGGCACATTGAATGCTGAAGGCTCGGTTGGCGCCTCCGGCCACAGTGCTTCCGCAGAACAGATTTTATCTCCTTGCGCGGGATGCAGGCAGACACGCCACGTCACGCCCTGATCGGCACTGGCCGCGCCAGGCTGATAAAGCACGGCGAGATCGCGGGAAAGCCGCGCCCCCGGCGCCAGCGTTTCACCAATCAAGGGATCGATCAGCGCAAGATTGGGATCGCCGCCTCCGTCAACAGGGTCCCGCAAGCTCACGGCGCCAACCGGCGTGCTCTCCAGGCTCAGGTCCAGAAAGCGGCGGGCCGTGGTCCCCTCGTTTACAGCCTCCAGCGCAAGCCCATGCGTGTCTCCCTGGCCGAAAAACCCTTTTGACATCAGGCGCGGCTCAGACGCCGTTACGCTCACACCGCCGAGGGGCGGGCCGAACTGCGTCCAGGCACCGTAGCCAACCGCGGCAAGAACGACGGCACCACCGATCGACGGCAATGCCCAGGAGCGGTGTGCCCTGGCGAGCCTGTCCGCCGCTGCGGCGGCCTCGGCCGTGATACTCCCCTCTGGCTCCAGGATGGTCACAGCCGTCACGTAGGAAGGGATGTTGGCAATTGGCGTTGGCCGCACCATCACTGGCAACAGCCGGCCCTTGGGCGACGGCCACTTGCGCTCGGCAATCTTCAGTTCGGTGCGTGTGAACCGCCCTTTTTCAACTGACGAGGGACTGACGAGAAAGACCATGAGGCCCGAGCGCTTGATGGCGCGCTCGATGCGGTCCTCGAACGTGCCGCCCGGTGGCAGATCGTTGCGATCAAGAAAGACGCTATGGCCGCGCGCCCTGAGGGCATGGGCAATGGGCTCGGCAGACGCGCGGTCGTCGGAGGCGTAGGAAATGAAGATCCGCATGGGCTGGCCGATGCTCTGGGAGTGGGGTGGAGGGAAGGCGAGGGCGCTTGACTGACGGGAGCAGTCGCTCACGCCCTGTTCGGCAACTGGCTAGGCACTGCCTAGCAACTGGGCAGTGCACCCCGCAACGCACTGGTGCGCCTGTTTCAGGAGCGCGGCGAAGCCGCACGCTATCGATGGTTACGTCGCCTGCGGCGGCTTTGACGCTGGGCCCCGGATCTCGCGATGCCATCTGCGATGCCACGCGGTCCGGGGTGACA
>CAZGNQ010000423.1:0-2705 GCA_964527285.1 uncultured Hyphomicrobiales bacterium
GCTGGTTGATCCGCTACACGCACGCGGTCGGCGCATCGATGTTCTTCTTCGCCGTCTACATCCACATCTTCCGCGGGCTTTACTACGGCTCCTACAAAGCGCCGCGCGAGATCCTCTGGATGCTCGGCGTGATCATTTTCCTCCTCATGATGGCGACCGCTTTCATGGGTTACGTCCTGCCGTGGGGCCAGATGAGCTTCTGGGGCGTGACCGTGATCACCAACCTCTTCTCCGTGCTTGACCAGATCATCCCGGGCGCCGGTACTGGCGTTGTTGAGTGGATCTGGGGCGGATACTCGGTGACAACGGTGACGCTGAACCGGATGTTCAGCCTGCATTACCTCCTGCCGTTCGCAATCGCCGGCGTTGTTATCCTGCACATCTGGGCGCTGCACGTACCGGGCAACAACAACCCGACCGGCATCAGCGTGAAGTCGAGCAGTGACACTGTGCCGTTCCACCCGTACATCACGCTGAAGGATGGATTTGCGCTGACGATCTTTGCGATCCTCTTTGCCTGGTTCGTCTTCTACGCGCCCAACTACCTGGGGCACGCTGACAACTACATTCCGGCGGACCCGCTGGTGACGCCTGCCCACATCGTGCCGGAGTGGTACTTCCTGCCGTTCTACGCGATCCTGAGAGCGATCCCTGACAAGCTCATGGGCGTCGTGGCGATGTTCGGCTCGATCCTGGTGCTGTTCTTCCTGCCCTGGCTCGACACGTCCAAAGTGCGTTCTGCGCGCTACCGGCCGCTCTACCGGATTGCCTTCTGGGTGTTCGTCGCCGCCTGTCTCGGCCTCGGGTATCTGGGCGCGAAGGAAGCGGACGGTTGGTACGTGTTCTGGTCGCGCGTCTGCACAGCCTACTACTTCGCATTCTTCTTGATCATCATGCCGCTCTTGGGGCTCATCGAGCGCCCGACACCACGGCCGAATTCGATCACGGAAGACGTGCTGGGTCGATCAGCGTCCTCGTCAGGCGGGCGTGCTGTTGGCGGCGGCGCAACACCGGATGCGGTTCCCGCAAGCCCAGAACGGCGCTAGCGCGCAGGGCAAGTCAACAATAGGGCAGGCCAGCGTTAGCGCCTGCCCGAAAAGGGCAAACATCATGTGGTCGGCGGCGCGGTATTGGATCTCTCGCCGACGGTTCGATTAGGTGGGCGGCAGCCGCAACGCCCCGCTCACTCCCACGACAACCGGGACAGTTTCTCATGTCGAAGATCAAACAAGCCATGGGGCTGGTGTGTGCCGCCGCCGTGGCGACAAGCCTCGCAGCAGGTTCGGCGTTGGCCGCCGGCGGTGGTGGCTTTGTGCATGAAAAGCAGGATTGGTCGTTTGCCGGCGTCTTCGGCTACTACGACCGGGCACAGCTCCAGCGTGGCTTTAAGGTTTACCAGAACAATTGCGCCGCCTGTCACGGCATGGGCCTGGTGCATTACCGCAACCTGACGGAGCCGGGTGGACCGGAATTCTCGGAAGATGAGATCAAGGCGCTGATCGCTGAGAACGCCATTGAGGTGCCGGGTGAGCCAGACGAATTCGGCGAGCCGACGACACGTCCGGCACGTCTCTCAGACAAGATCAAGGGGCCTTACAAGAACATCGCAGAAGCGCGCGCGGCCAACGGTGGCGCCTACCCGCCGGATTTCTCCGTCATCGCCAAGGCACGCAACGCCTATCAGGACACGAGCTTTGCTCCGCTGAAGTGGGCGACAGACATCGCAACAGGGTATCAGGAAGGTGGTGCCGACTACATTTACGCACTGCTGACGAGCTACCCTGAAGAGGTGCCAGAGGACATCGAAGTGCCCGACGGCATGAACTACAATCCGGCTTACCCTGGCAATTTCATCGCGATGGCTCAGCCATTGTGGGGTGACGACATCGAGTACACTGACGGCACGCCAACAACCGTCAGTCAGCACGCCAAGGACGTTTCGGCATTCCTGATGTGGGCGGCTGAGCCGAAGTTGGAAGAGCGCAAGCGCCTCGGCGTTCAGGTCATGATTTATCTCGCGATCCTGGCCGTTCTGCTCTACCTCGCCAAGCGCCATGTCTGGAGCCGCATCGAGCACTGACATCGGTGCGACCGCCCTGCGGAAAAACCGTAAGCAGAGTTATGGGGGCCTTCCGGCCCCTTTTTTGTTGCGCCCCTGATCGGCGATCCGGTTGCGCACCGCTGGCCTTGCGATCAAGCTGCATCAATGCCCATAACCGGCGACCCCGTTTGAGCGAACGCGGACGCGCAAGGACTTCCGGAGCTGACGATGTCACAGAACACCAACCCCGCCATCTTGGGCATCATCGGCGGCAGTGGGTTGTATGATCTCCCCGGCCTTGAGGTCGAAGAAACCCACGCGGTGGACACGCCCTGGGGCGCGCCGTCCGACGCTCTCACAATCGGCATGCTGGGCGGCACGCGCGTGGTTTTCCTCCCTCGCCACGGCAAGGGCCACCGCATCCCCCCCAGCGCCATCAACTACCGCGCCATCATCGACGCCATGAAACGCTGCGGCGTGACGGACCTTGTCTCTGTATCGGCGTGCGGCTCGTTCCGGGAGGAACTGGCGCCGGGCACGTTCGTGCTTGTCGACCAGTTCATCGACCGCACCTTCGCGCGCGAGAAAAGCTTTTTTGGTCCTGGCTGCGTGGCGCACGTCCCGATGGCCGATCCTGTGAGCCCCGGCCTTGTGGCCCGCGTGA
>CAZGNQ010000424.1:0-2686 GCA_964527285.1 uncultured Hyphomicrobiales bacterium
GGTCGCGAGGTCGAGCCCGCAGAATTTGAGGAACTGACGGTGATGTCGAAAGCGGCGCAAGTTGCCAGCCTCGGCGAGGACGGTCAGCGCATTGATTGGCCCGATACCGGGGATGGTCTTTAGCTTTCGATAGTCTGCGTTTTGCGACAGCAGCGCTTCGGCCCTCCGTTCAATGATGTCGCGCTGGCGGATGAGGCCTCGGCCCTCCACCAGGACCATCTTGAACATGGCGATCGCCTCGGAGCTAGGCGGAATAGGATGCGCGATGGAATTCTGGGCTGTCTTGTAAACGTCGGAAAGAAAACGCTCTTTGGAAACTTTGCGACCGACAACATTCCAGGCGGCTACGATGAAGTCTTGCTGGCTGAGTGTCGTGATCGAGGCCGGCGTCGGGAACGCCTCAAGCAGTGCCATGAACCAGTCGCTCCTGGCGCCGCCGCGGAAGCGTTCGGCTTCCGGGAAATAGAGCGGCAGGTAGTGGGTGAGCAGTCGATGCCAGAGCTCGGTCTTCGCACGGGAGGTCACATCGTGCGTTTTGGACAGCTCCTGAATGTCGTTGATGCCGTGCGCGAGCGGGTCGTGAAAGACCTGGGTCGCGCCGACCTCGATCATGTGGAGCATGACCTGCGCGTCCTTCGGGTCGTTCTTATCCCAGCTGTTGTGAAGCGCCTCCCGGGTCCGCGCGAGTGCCAGCGATGAGATGAGGCGCACATCGATGCCGGCTTCGACGAGGCGCCATGCGATCGGTCGATGGTAGTTGCCCGTCGCTTCGAAGGCCGTGAGCGTCCGGTGTGACCGCTCTGGCGGGTCGCTTAGAGGCCCTGTTACGCTGCTGCAGCAGCGTAACGCCAAGGCAGCAGCTCGTCGATCCGGGTGATCTTGTGGTCGGCAATTCGTCTAAGCACCCAGGTCAGCCAGGCCTGCGGGTCGATGCCATTGAGCTTGGCGGTCTCGATCAGGGTGAAGGCGATGGCCGCTGCGTTCCCACCGCCCTCTGACCCGGCGAAGAGCCAGTTTTTTCGGCTGACGGCCACACCCCGCATGCCCCGCTCGGCGGCATTGTTATCGAGCTCCAGCCGGCCGTCGTCGAGATACGGCCGCAGACGCGGGATGCGCGTCAGAGCGTAGCGGATGGCAGCGGCCAGGGGTGTCTTTCCGGAGATGCGCCCGAGCTGGACGCGGAGCCAGGCTTCAAGATCATCGAGCACCGGCGCGGCTTCGGCTTGGCGCAGGCGGACCCGTTCATCGGGCGGACTGCCCCGAGCGCGTTTTTCGACCGCGTACAGGGCGGCGATGCGGGTGATGGCTTGTGCAGCGATGGCCGACCCCTGAGACTGGTGGACGTCAACAAACTTGCGCCGGATGTGCGCCATGCACGCGACTTCACGGATCGCGCCCTTGCGGTACAGATCGTTGAAGCCGGCGTACCCATCAGCATGTACAAAGCCCCGGAAGCCATCGAGGTGGTCGACGGGGTGCACCGCCTTCCGGTCGACCGAGAACCGGTACCAAGCCGCCGGCGGAGCGTCGCCTGACCACGGTCGTTCGTCGCGGGCATAGACCCAGATGCGGGCCGTCTTGGTCTTGCCGTTGCCGGGCGCCAGCAGCTTCAGCGGCGTGTCGTCCGCGTGGATTGCCGAACCGGCCCGGACGTGCCGGCCAATCGCGTCGGCCAAAGGTTCCAGGAGCGCGGTGGCCTTGCCGACCCAATCCGCGAGGGTCGAGCGATCGAGGTCGATACCATCCCGCTCGAAGATTTGGCTTTGGCGGTAGAGTGGCAGGTGATCAGCGTACTTGGAGATCAGAACGTGGGCCAGGAGGCCGGGGCCCGGCCGCCCCCGCTCGATCGGCCGTGACGGCAACGGTGCCTGAACGATCCGCTCGCAGCACCGGCAGGCCAGGCGCGGCCGGACGATCCGGTTCACGACGAACCGGCCGGGGACGTACTCCAGTTCTTCGGTCACGTCTTCGCCAATCGGGCGAAGCACCCCGCCGCACGCGCGGCAGGCCTCGCCTGGCGTCAGCACCTGTTCGTGCCGGGGCAGGTTGTCGGGTAACGGCCGGCGCTTGGGGATGTCTCGAGCTTCGCTTTCCACCGGGATCTTCGGTGCGGCGGCACCGACGGCGATCTCTTCGTCCTCCAGTCGGAGATGCAGTTGATCGAGTGCCTCGGAGCTCGGCCCGAACCGATCGCGGCGCATGCCGGCCAGCTGGTGCTTGAGCTTCTCAATCAGAAGGTCGCGGTTCTTGAGTTCCGCTTCAACGTCCACCAGCCGCGCCTCTCGGGCTGCCAGTTCAGCGCGAAGCATCTCGATTTCGGCGGGCGGCGTCATATGCGCAATCTATCGGAGCGCCTTGCTCACCGGAATCCTGTTCGTCTGAGTCAGGTTGCCTCACCCTGCAGTCAGCGGCCGCCAGGTGCGCTGCGGCATGCGCCAGTCAATGCCCTCCAGCAGCATCGCAAGTTGCGCCGAAGTCACCGACACCTTGCCATGCGCCGGCGACGGCCAGACAAACCGGCCGCGCTCCAAGCGCTTTGAGAACAAGCATGCGCCTTGGCCATCCCACCAGATCACCTTGATCAGGTCGCCACGACGACCACGGAAGACGAACAGGTGGCCTGAGTACGGATCCTGCTCCAGCACCTTCTCGGCCAGTGCAGACAGCCCGTTAAACCCCTTGCGCA
>CAZGNQ010000425.1:0-2675 GCA_964527285.1 uncultured Hyphomicrobiales bacterium
TTTCCAACCCCCCTTATACCCCCCACGGGCGTTGGAAGCCGCCCGCACCGGCCTGCGTGGGCCGGGCGGCGGCTTCCCGCCATAAAGCACAAAACCTGAATGCTACTACGGCTCTGCGCAACCGTAATGGTTCGTAAATGTGTTCACCAATATTTGCATTGCTATCTCAATGAATACGTGCTTTTTTACTGCATAATATGCGTTTCAAACATATAATGGCAAATCGTTAACCTTTCTTCTGCTGTCGGGCGCTCTCGCGTGACGGGAGTTCCCTGCAGAAATTCTCCATGATCGCCGATGTCTTTGCTTTGACCTCGGCCCTGATGAAACCTGAGTGACGGTGGCACTGTCTCTGGACGGCGAAATGACGAACCCAGCCGGGAATAGAACTGGCGCCAAGCCGGTGCATTCAGCTTTGATCGGCGAACAAGATAAAGAGTTTGGTGCTGAGCCGGGACCGGTATCGCGCGCCCAGACTGAAGCTCAGGTTTGGCCCGTCGATAAGCTCCGGCCCCGTTACCCCAAAAGACCTCGACAGTCTCGCGCCCGCGGCTATCAAGACGCAATTTCGCGCACTGGCCGAATAGAAGTGGCTTGCCGGCCGGAACGGGCAGCACCGCGCGCTCCGGCTGTGCGCCGATTATCCGCGGTAAATCCGGGTCCCAGACCCGGATGCGCCCAAAGCATTCATCCGACAGCATCTCAGATGGCTCGAGCTTGATACGCAATACAACGCCATCTGCCCTGGGCGGCAATGGGGGCAAAGACAATCGCTGCCCAAGCTCATCGGCAAAGGCTATGTCTATCGCCAGGCGGGGCGCCGGGCCGGCGGTTTGCTCCGCCAGTTCGGCCATCTTACGACTTATCGCACGGAAGCGCTCAAACAGCAGGCGGTGCGGATTGCAGTTTTCATCTACGACACATGTCGGCGAGCGGCGGGCCACAAACAGGAACCGAACAGCGTCGATATCGGGCCACAAGCGCCGCAGCCGCAGGATGCGATCCAATACTGCATCATTGTGTGACTGAAACCCGTCATCCCAGAGTCCATCCGAGGAGTCTTGCCGGAACAAGACCGTGTAACGAAGCGAGCCGTCGGCATCACGTCGGCAGCCATCCTCGCCGTAAGCCGCATGTGTCCAGATGAAGCCGAACGAAATCAGGACCGGAATGAATATCAGCGCGCTTATCGTTCGGCTTGTCGCCCGCCGCATTCCGGCTCCTCCTCCACACTGCGAAACGGATAGCTGACAGACCCCGGCGCGACACCATCAAGAAATGCTTCAGCGGCGTTGATTTTTTGCGCCAATGGTTCGTCGGCCAGGACTTCCTTGAGCCTATGGCGCAGCCGCGCCTCGTGAAAGGGCCAACCGCGACGCGCTAATATAAATAGCTTCGTCATCTCCGCCGGGCCCTTGATGGGCAACGCCACCTTAAGCATGCGCCGGCGCTCGCCGCTCAAGGTCGGTTCTCCAGGTCGCCCCCTGCTAAACGACGATAGCGGAAGAACCTTGACGCCTGAGCGGTTGGAAACCGCCACAAGCGTGAAATGATATCCGCCAAGCCAGTCACTGATCGGCCCCGCAGCAGCCGCCGAAACGTTCACGAGCATCCAGTCATCAGTTCGGTATAGGGGCAACCTGTTGGCGTCTGAACACATTTCCTGAAGGATGAAATCGCGGTTCTGCGTGGTCGAGCGTGCCCTGGCGGGCGAGGTCACCGCCTCGCCTGAGGCAAGCGTCACATCTTTGAAGGACAGCGGCAGGTGCGCGGTGAGCCACAGCCAGATGCCAGCGCCAAGCACAAGCGCGGCTAATCCCGCCAACATCGCCCTCGAGACCAGCTTGTCGGTGGTTGTCAGGGCGATGCTGGCCACGCCGAGTTCGCGGACAGCCTCTGCGAGTGAGCCGACCGGACATAACCGTAGAGCCAGTCCCTTGTCGCGACATATCTTCTCAAGTTCAGCGATGGCAGCCGCATGCCGGGCTTCCAGGGCCTCACCGTCGAGGGCCGTTTTTGGGACAAACCAAAGCAACCGGGATGGAAAGCCATCCGGATCCGCCTGCTCTATCGCCCGGCGCAGGGTGGCAATCTTCGCCTCGATATGCCCGACGGGAAGCACCTCCACGGCCTCATGTTGCGAGCCTGCCAGATGCCCAGCGGTTGTAAGCTGCCCGGTGGCCACGACCATAGTGTCGCTGCTCTGGCTGGCGAAACTAATGAAGCCTAGCGCCAATCCGAGTTCCGCGCTTCTGTTCTGCGCCGCGTTCAGGCCCGCGACTTCCGTGCCGTTGGTCACCGAGGCATAGCCCGGCAGGCCCTTAGGCCGAACCCGGCTCCAAAGCGCCAGACGTGAATGCGGAAGGTTCAGGCGGCTGATCGCCCCCAGCGCGTTGGCGCCGGCCTCATAGAGTCGCCAGTTGATCAGTTCGGCAATCTGCGGGTTCAACTCTGCCGGATGGTGGCGCGGCGCAACATCGCTGATGCGCAGCTTTGCCAGAACCCCGTTTTCGCCACGCGCGCCGACAATCGGGATCAGCACGGTTCTTGGCGACATGGCCATGCCGCGAACTCCTTGGATCAGGAAAGGATTTCGACCCTGAATGCGGTCAGGGCTTGCCGAACGGCTAGCTGATCAGGCAAGCGGCAAGTCGCCGATCCAAGTTCGTCGAACT
>CAZGNQ010000426.1:0-2651 GCA_964527285.1 uncultured Hyphomicrobiales bacterium
CTTGCCAACGGCTGGTCGCTGGATCATGGCGCTCAGGTGCAGGCGGCCCTGCATTTCGACATGGCGCCGGATGGTTTTGTCTCCGCGATGGTGGAGGCGTTGGTGTTGTCGTCTGGCGAGCCGGATGCACTGGCCACCGCGCCCGCAGCAAACGAAGCGGCGACGGCAGACCCCATGTCGATGTCGCAGTTTGCAAGCTGCATTGGCCAGGGGCTTGCGGGCGAGACCGTCTGCCTTGTGCGCTTGCCACTCGGCTGGGACTGCGCGTTCTGGCATTTCCGGCACCCGCTCGACCACCTGGGCTACGACGGTGGCGCCGGCATCGGCTCCGGGCCCGGCATGCTCGTCGGCGCTGCCCTGGCATTGCGCGAGACCAATCGTCTCCCGGTCGCCATTCTGGGCGATGGCGACGTCATGATGGGCGTATCGGCGCTCTGGACGGCGGCGCGTTATCACATCCCCATGCTGGCGATCGTGTGCAACAACCGGTCCTACTACAACGACGAGGTGCACCAGGAGAAGGTGGCGCGCATGCGTGACCGCCCGGTCGAAAATAAATGGATCGGGCAGGCGATCACGGGCCCGGACATCGACCTTGCTGCCATGGCCACAGCACAAGGCCTTATGGGAATTGGCCCCGTCACCAGCGGTGTTGAGCTTGTCCAGGCGGTTCGCGACGCGGTCACACATGTCAAGGCAGGTGCAGCGGTGTTGATCGATGCCCGCGTCGAGCCCGGCTATGCTGAGGCTATGGCGAAGGGCATGACGGAGGATGAGTAAAAGCCATAGGTGGCGTCTCAGCGAGGACCGTATCTGGTGCGATCGGAGCCGAGCGGCAAAAGAGATGTATGAACTCCGCTTCCGTTGCGGTTTTTCGACTTTGTCATCCCGCCGCGTGACCCCGCCGTTTCGGACGAAATCGGTGTCACTCGCGGTTCGGTACTGCTGCGCCGGTGTTGCGGCGAGAAAAGCCAAGGCTGCCACCCGCAAGCCGGTCGCGGCGGAGAGCCTTCAGATAGGTCACCGCCTGCGATCTCACTGATGAACCCCGTCGGCGCGATCAGCCCACAGATGGCCGAAACAGCGCAAAACTCTACGCCCCTCCAAGGGCGGCTCCGGGCTCATGTGTGGACGACCTCCTGATGGCAAGCACTTTTAGGATGTGTCTGACAGGTTGGTCGGTAGCGCTCATGTGTCCGGCCTGTTGGATGCGGGCGATTGAGCGCCGCTGGCCCTGATGAAGTCCACAGATCAGATCCCATTCAGGTCATCGTGCTCTGAGCACTGAGCCCCAAGGTCGGGTTTGTCCAATCCCGGTTTCAACCGTCTGTCGTCATTTCCCGTGTACTTGCCAATGCTTGTTGTCGTATACCGGTGTCTATGACACCGTTTGAAGCGCAGCGCTTGTTCGGAATGTCTCTCCGCGTGTCAGCAGCGCCCAAACGATCCGAGCCATCTTGTTGGCCAGAGCGACCGCTGCAAGCTTGTATGGCTTTCTCTCCAATAGCTCGGCTGCACCAGGTATAGATCTGGCTTTCTCGCGCCGCGCAACACGTAGAGCGGAAAGCGCTCCGATTACGAGCAATCGCCTGATGTAGGGATCGCCCTGTTTGGTAATTCGACCAAGGCGGTCTTTTCCGCCAGAAGAGTTTTGCCGAGGCACCAATCCCAAACAGGCCGCACGCTGTCGACCAGATTTGAAATGCGAGATATCGGTGATCGTTGCAGTAATTGCACTTGCCGTAATGGGACCGATGCCGGGTATTGTTGCAAGGCGCCTGCTCGCGTTGCTTGCCCGATGCCGAGACATTATATCTCGGTCGAGGTCTCTTATTTTCTCCTCCATCTGCCGGAGCTGACACGCGAGCGGCAAAAGTGCCCGGCGTACGCAAGTCGGGATCAGCTCCTCGTCATCGCCCTCTTCAATCAGACTTATGAGCCGATTGGCTCCGACCGTGCCTTGCCTCGCGACAATACCGATTTCTGCAAGATGCGCGCGCAGAGCATTCACCATCATTGTTCGCTGGCGAACCAACAACTCGCGGGTTCGATGCAGCATGAGAACGCACTGCTGCTCTTCGGATTTGATTGGAACGAAACGCATAGACGGACGGGTGACCGCCTCACAAATTGCCTCCGCATCAGCAGCGTCATTCTTTTGTCGCTTCACGTAAGGCTTCACATAAGTTGCCGGCATCAACCGGACATCGTGGCCGAGTGTGCGCAACTGTCGTGCCCAATGATGACCCATGGCACACGCCTCCAATCCCACGAGACACTGGGGCACCTGTGAAAAGAAGCCAAGCACATCGGAGCGCCGCAACTTCCGCCGCAGCACGACCTCTCCTTCAGCATCCACGCCGTGAACCTGAAAGACCTGCTTGGCTATATCCAGCCCAATCGTGCTAACCTCGCTCTTGGACGGCTCTCCCTCAGTGTGATCTTTGACAGCCACACCTTGGCACAACGATGCCGTACGCGGAGGCCGTCCACACCATCAGGTCAACCCAAACGAACGTTCATTTTTATCTACAAAAACAATACCTGGGGAGACTGAATGGCGGAGAGGAAGTCCGCCAGCGTGTTGATCGCATGTGGTCGTATTAGTTCGCATGTGTCCGGATAACTGCTTCCGTATCAGTATATTGGCC
>CAZGNQ010000427.1:0-2644 GCA_964527285.1 uncultured Hyphomicrobiales bacterium
ACCGCGCGTCGATGGCGGCGTCATCGATTGCCATGACGCCGTAGCTGATCAGTGCAATGACGGCGCCAGGGCGCGCCACGCGCCGCGCTTCGACAAAGAATGCTGGCAAATCGAACCAGTGCGCAGCCTGTGCGACCGTGACGAGGTCAATGGATTGCTCAGGAAGGCTGCTCTGCGTTGCGCTGGCGACAGCATACCGGACCTTCGGGTGCACGGTCGCGTTCTCAATCTGGCCAGCGCTGATGTCGGTGGCTGTCACCTGCGTAAAATGTCGTGCCAGCAGGACGGAGAGTTGGCCTGTCCCGCAGCCGACATCCCAGACGTGGTCACGCGCCGGTGCAAGATCGGCGAGGGCGGCCGCCAATTCCGGCGGATACGTCGGCCGGAATTGAGCATAGGCAGCGCCACCGGCGGAAAAGTGATCCGCCACCGCGGTCATGGCGCGCTCCGGCAAACGGCCTGGATTTTATTCCCCACAGCATCGCGCACATAGGCGGCGTAGTATCGCTCAGAGTATTGCGGCCGCGGTCCTGGCGGTCCGTCGCATCTGCCACCGTGCTCAAGCGCAGCGGCGTGGAACGCGTGAACGGCCTCCCGCGACTGTGCGTGAAATGCTGTGTGCGGGCCGTTGCCGCCAGACGGGGGAGCGCCGTCGAACGTCGGTTGAACGAAAAACACCGGGGTGCGCGTGCTCGCCGTGCCAAAGGCGGCCTCCACGTCCGCTGCCTCTTCCTCAGCCGCCAGGCGCAGCAGCCCGAGCGCGCCCAGGCAAGCGGAATAAAATGCCGCCTCGCGTTCCAGATCGCCATAACCGACGGTGACATGAGAAATGACATCACCGCCCGGCCCTTTGGTGCGACCATTCAGGTAGGTCACGGCCTGGATCTTGTTGCCGTCCGGATCGCGCACGTAGGCTGCGTAATAATCCTCCGCATAGTGCGGTCGCAATCCTGGTGCCCCGTCGTCCGTCCCACCATGCGCAAGAGCGGCGGCGTGGAACGCATCGACGGCCGTCGTTTCGGGTGCAGCATAAGCGATGTGGAACCCGTTGGCTGGTGAGGGCGGGCGGCCATCGAACGCCGGGCCCACAAACGTATGCGGAAAGTCGGCGTCGGGGCCTGCGTACATCACCGGCCCGATGTCCGAGAGCTTCCAGTGTAAGGATTGCCCAAGAGTGCCCAGGGTGGCGTCGTAGAACCGAACGGCCCGGTCGAGGTCGGACGCGCCGAGCGTGAGATGGCTGAACATGGGATCAGTGCGGTCCAAAATGCGCCGGGCAGGCGGCCTTGAAGACGAGAGACGTCGGGTCGGCGAGCGCATCACAGGCGTCGAAATGGTCCGCTCCGGGGACGAAAAAGTCACTCACGCCGGCGTTGATGCAAGATGAGGCGCTTGCCACCATGGCCTTGTGCTGCGCGCTGAAGCCCGCCGGTTCCGCGCTGCCGACGCACAGGTTCAATGGCGCGCTGAGTGTCGAGAGATGGTGGAGAGGAGACACCGACCTCGCCTCATCGCTGGTCAGGTGCAGATCATCGTTGATCGAGGTCTGCAGGAGGGGAAGCAGGTCGAACAGTCCCGAGATCGATGTGACGCTGGCGGGGCGGACGGCGGGCAGCGGCCCGGCAATCTCCGTCAAGAGTGCTGTGACGGCGAGGTGCCCTCCGGCGGAGTGGCCGGCGACGCTGATCAGGTCGTCATTGATCGCGAGGTCATGAAGTTGATCAGGCTGGGTCAACCAGGTGTAGGCCGCATGCACCTGCCGGGCGATGTGCGTGATGCTGACGTCCGGGCAAAGGTCATAATCGATGATCGCCACGCTATGACCGCGCTCGACAAACGGCACGGCGACCCAGGAATAATCGTCCTTCGTGAGGGATCGCCAGTAGCCGCCGTGGATGAAAAAAAGGCAGCTCCGCGGACCTGGGAAGCGGCCGTCCGGGACGAACATGTCGATGGTTTCGCGCGCACCCGGCCCGTAGTGCACCGTTGACGCGTCACACCACCCGAGGGCTGCCATGTGGGCGCGGGCCGTCGCGCCTCGCTCGGCCAACGCGGCCACCTTTTCTGCCGCGCCCGGGGTGGCTGCCCGCACGTTGTAGGCCTGCTCCAATGCGGCATCAATCGCCATTGCTTGTGCCTTCTGCGCTGCCAGAAGCTTGATCGCTTTCGTCTGCCTCTGGATCGGCTTCGGCGTCCAACAGCCCTGTGCCGGCATAGATCTGCGCCATGGTGAGGGTGGCATTGATGCTGTCGAGGCGCACCGGATCGTCGGGCCCGAGCAGATGTTCGATGCCAACGAAATCTCGTCCCTCCCGGCGAACGACGCGCGCGCCGACCGCTTCGCTCTCGACGATCAGAAGTTCCTCCACGCTGCCGATGGTGGCGACGGCGCTCAGACTTTCCATGGTGTCATCTCTGTTCGAGGGCGAAATAACCTCCACGATCACAAGTGGCTGCCGCACAGCCCGCTTGCCCTTTTCAGGCGGCTCGCAGGTCACGACGACGTCTGGCACGCGGACGTTGTGCTTCTGGTCGATGCGCGGCTGCACGCCAGCGTTCGTGATCGCGCGGCAGGGGGTGCCATCGAGGTGGTTCGCCAGATGCCGTGCGATGTTCACCTGGATGGTGCCGTGGGCATCGCTGG
>CAZGNQ010000428.1:0-2633 GCA_964527285.1 uncultured Hyphomicrobiales bacterium
GTACCGAATTCCTATTCTAATTGCTGGGGGGTGTCCTTGTGCGCCGTTGTTGAGAGGGGCGTTGGCTATGTGGCTGCGTCGGTGGGGTAGGCATCTGTCACGTCGCCGGGGGCCATTGGAGCGAGAGCAGCCTTGGGAGCAGCCTTGGGTGATGCGGCCGGCGTCTGCGGCCGCAGCGCTGCGGAAGCAGGCGTTTCGGGCGCCGGTCCGGTCTGAGGCGTGCCGGAGACGACAATCTCGCTGCGCAACGCACGGGGGTCGATCGGCGCACGATCGCGCATGATCTGCGCCAGAACCAGAATGGCCTCCTGCGCGCCGCCGCCATCTCCCGCCAGCGTCAGGGTCCGCAGACCGAACGTCCGAGCGCCGCCGCCGGAGCCCACTGCGGCAATCCGGCCAAGCACTGTCCTCCCGTCAGCCATCCGCGCATGGTCAAAGAGCGCGGCCAGGGCCTCCGGCGCTTCCGGTTCGCTCAGATGCGCGCCGAACGCGTGACGCCAGGCGTCATTGCTGATCACGAGCGCGCGCTCAACGAACACGCCAACCGGGCGCGCGAGGGGGGCAATGAAATCCATGACCTGATTGCGGGTGAGCGCGTTCCGACCATCAGGCCGGATCGGCCCGGTGACGTCTGCCACGGCTGGTGCGGGCCTCTCGCCCTGATCTCCTGGCGCGTGGGGCACGGCGTGGTCTGCCGGTGCGGAGCCGCGCGCTTGGTGCCGATCGCCCGCACCGCGTTGGCGCAGGATCTGAGCGCGGATATCCGCCATGGCCTGAGATGTGGCGTTTTCCGCAGAACCACGCGATGACAGGGCAGCATTGACGCTCGCGGTCGTCCCCGGCCCACTTGCGGGGGCAGCGCTCGGTGCCGCTCCCAGTGCCGCTCCCAGTGCCGCTCTGTGGGCAGCCGGGCGCGTGCTGGCGGGGCGCGCGTCGGCCTCGACCAGCACCAGCCGCTCAGGGTGCGGGCGCAGCGCCGTGACGTCGGCCATGGTGGTCACCGCACGACCGTCCGACCAGAACGTGAGGCGCCGGCGCTCGGCGTTCGCGCGGTGCGTATCGTTTCCGTGTGCCGATGTGCCAAATTGGCTCACGTAGCGGCGCAGTTGCGAGACGACGGGCATGGCGGTGTCGAGAACGGCGACGTCAGCACCGCTCGCGCGCATCGGGCCGGTTGCCAGCGTGAAGCCACGCCCTTGCGGACTGCGCCGACGGGCAGGCCCGCCGATGAATGCAGCGGCCCCGGCGTTTGCGGCCATGATCCGCCCGGTGCTCACGTCCAGGATGAAGGCTGGTGTCTTTGCCTGTGCGACACGCGCCCGCGCTGCGTCGAACGTCATGATCTTTGGTGCCGCTGTGCGCGCGCTCAGCGCCTCAGAGGGGGGCGCAGCCACGTCCGTCGTTTGCGCCGCGGTCGTTGCAGGCGGGAGCGTTGTCCCCTTTAACCCGGCGATCACCCGTCGGCGCACTGCCCGCGCACGGCGGCGCAATGCAGCGCCATGCGTCGCTGCGCGGGCGCTCGCCATATCGGCCCCGCCCTGGTCCGCCGCTTCGTGGTCGGCCGATTGTGCTGCTGCCCCTCCGGCGTCCGTGTGGTCGTTCTTGCTCATCCTGGAAGATCACCTGCCCTGCCGCCAGCCATGCGGGTCGCGGTCGCGCGAGATCCGCGCATCGCACGGTCTGGCTTACGCCGCCCACATTTGGCTAACGATTGGCAAATGCCCTGCCAACACGGGGACGCTCGGCGCAGATACTGCGGTGCAGCATGTGCCAGCCTGTCCAAGCGGTTAACAACGCCCCTGGACGCATCCATCCACATAGATCGAAATAATCGCTTTTTGTGCAGTGCAAAAAATGTCAAGCTGGCCATCCAAGACGTGGAGGACAACATGAATTCGCCAGAGCAGTTTGAGATCCCGAACAACATGCGTGAGATGGCCGAGCGGTCCATCGAGCAGGCTCGCCAAGCTTACGCACAGTTCATGGACGTGGCCCGTCAGGCCAACGACATGATGACGAAGTCGCAGGAGGCGATGTCCGCCGGCGCGCTGGATGTGCAGAAAAAGGCGATGGAATACGCCGACATGAACATGGCGGCCAGCTTCCAGTTTGCCCAGCAGCTCTCCAAGGCGCAGGACATGAAGGACGCGCTTGAGCTTCAGCAGAAGTTCGCCAGCGAGCAGATGCAGAGCTACGCCGACCAGTCGCGCGAACTGGCGGAGATGATGGTCGAGGTTGCACAGAAGACGCAGGTGAAGCCGTAAGCACGCCTGCCTCAGTTGGGTACAACTGGGGCGAAAGAAGGCAGCGACAGATCAATGGCTTCGGGTCGTTCAGGGTCAGCCTGTGTGATCCGAACCGACCCGGAGCGGCGCGATAGAAGCGGCACGGTAAGGGCGGGGCTCGGGCGCCCGCTCCGAGCACGGCCAACACGCGTGGCCGGCGGCGTCCGTCGGGCGACCGCCGAGGGGTCCGGCGCGACGGACGCAGTGCGCTCAAAACTTGACGTCGCGGCCCGCCCGGTGCCATATGCGCGCTTCGTCGGGCGCGATGGTAATAGCTGCCCGCAATCCCCCTTGCCGCCTTAGCTCAGTTGGTTAGAGCGCTAGATTGTGGATCTAGAGGTCCCCCGT
>CAZGNQ010000429.1:0-2630 GCA_964527285.1 uncultured Hyphomicrobiales bacterium
AGACCGCGGCCGGTGCGCCGGGCCGCGGTTGCGATCAATGTGGCCACAAATCTCCATATGTGGCCCGTTTGGCACGGGCGTGGGCAAGTCGTCGTCTGCTGTGGTGCAACGGCATCGAATCACCCAAGGCTTAGGTGAACGTGGCGCGCGATGCTCGCGCCGAGCTTCGGCGGTTTGGTATACATGTCGCCGGGGGAACCGGTGTGGCTTTTCCCGGTGCAGCTCTTCCAATGACCGGATCAGCCGCTGAGGCCCGTGGGTTCCAAGCGCACATGGAGGTCGCCGTGACACAGCACACGACCAACGCCGCGCAGCCGGCTGACGAGGCCGTCGCCGCCTCAACGGTTGGGGAGCGGTGCTGGCGGACCGGCGTCGTTGTTGCGCTGGCGGTCTTCGTGATCGATCAGGCCAACAAGTGGTGGTTCATCGCCGGGCTGGGTCTGCGCGAGGGCGTGCCGGTGCCCGTGAGCGATTTTTTGACGCTGATTTATGTGCGCAACCTCGGTGTCAGCTACGGGCTGTTCCAACTCGACAGCCAATCCGGACAACACATTCTTGCCGCGATTGCGGTGCTGATCTCAACAGGATTCGCGGTCTGGCTCGCGCAGACGCGCCGTGCCGCAACGGCCATTGCGATTGGTCTGGTGATCGGCGGCGCGCTCGGCAACGCGCTCGACCGCGTCCTGCTCGGCGGTGTGGCAGACTTCTACCAACTGCATGCGTTCGGCTACTCCTGGTATATCTTCAACATCGCTGACGTGGCGATCGTGTTGGGCGCCGGACTGCTGGTGATCGAGACGTTTCGTGGCGACGGGGCTGAGGTCGCACGCAACGTGAATTGAGCATTGTGCCTTCATTGGGTGGCCGGTTTCGGCCAGACTTGGCGGCACGAAGCGCAAGGGGAACGATTGAGATGATGAATGCGCGCGCACTGTGTGGACGTCACCGCGTGTCCGGGCGCCATGCGTCGGGGCTGACACTGCGGTTGCAAGGCGTGGCGTTGGCTGGCGCTGTCGCGCTGACCATGGGCTTGGGCGGATGCGCAAGTGAGGGTCTCGAGGTCGAGGGCACTCTGCTCGACACGGTCGGCCTCAGCACCAGCGCGCTCAACGGTTCCCGCGATGAGCCCAAGATCCAGGACCGGGCCACACTTGTCATGCCGCCCTCGACGGCCCTGCCCGCGCCGATGGAGCCAGGCAGTGTCCAAGCCGCGGCGCTCGACCAGCAGTGGCCGCAGGACCCTGAAACCGTTGCAGCCGCTCGTGCAGCGGCTGACGAAGCCCAGGTCAAAGCACTGTGCGATGACCGTGTGTGGGCACAGCAAACCAAGCCCGAAGAGTTCAATCGGATCACGGACAACGGCAAGAAATGCCCGTCATTGCGCAACCTCGTTGGCCTCGACACGGGCAACGTCGATGTGCGGACCGGGCGCGAGAATCAGAGCCGGAGCTTCCCGTCAGCCCTGGTTGAGCCGCGGGAGTAGCCGCGCGCGCCGCAAAGGCCGCGTGTGGTGGCGGCGTGGCAAGCGCCGACGGATTGACGCCACGCCCCTGGCACATGTGTTGACGGCACCCTTGCCGGGGTGGCGCCGACACTGCCCAACCAGAGGCGGCCCACCACTGGCTCGCCGTCGAGGCCCTGAGCCGCGCTGCTCCGCCATCGGCCGTGTCGGCAATGTAATTTGACTTCAGCCCCCACCCCAACATGTTTTGATCCTCACCCGGCGCTGCAGCGTTCAAGACACGCTGACCAATTGTGCCCGGCAGTCCGTGCGGACGTCCGCCTGCCGATGGGGCTTGAATGAAGGGGCTGACATGTTGACCACGCGAGATGCTTCAGTCTGCGCTGGCGGCGCACACCACGATCCGGCCACACCGCGCGCCGGCCACGCGTTTCTTGGTGCCGGCCGTTCTGTCGTGCGCGCCGGTTTGATCGGAGGGCTGATGATGATGGGTGCCGTTTCTGGATCGCTTGGCGACACCGCAGGATTGGGCGTTGCCCCGGCTGAAGCCGCCGAAATCGAGGGCTTTACCGCGCGTGAAGCCGAGACGGCCCGCCTCGACAACGGCATGGAGATCGTTGTCATCAACGACCCCCGGGCCCCCGTCGTCACGCACATGGTTTGGTACCGTGTTGGCGCGGCCGATGAGCCGGCCGGTAAGTCTGGCATCGCTCACTTTCTTGAGCACCTGATGTTCAAGGGCACGGAGACGATCCCGCCGGGCGAGTTTTCCAAGCGGGTGGCCCGCGAGGGTGGTCAGGACAATGCGTTCACAGGGCAGGACGTCACGGCCTACTTCCAGCGCGTCGCCAAGGATCGCTTGCCCTTGATGATGCAGATGGAAGCCGACCGGATGCGCAATCTTCGGCTGCTTGAAGAGGATGTGGTCACCGAACGTGATGTGATCCTGGAGGAGCGCCGCTCACGCGTGGAGAACCGGCCGGCCAGCCTGTTGGCGGAGGAGATGTCCGCCATGCTGTACCGCGCGCACCCCTACGGCACGCCGATCATCGGCTGGGAGCGCGAGATTGAAAAGCTCAACCGTGCTGATGCTTTGGCGTTCTACGAGCGCTACTACGCGCCAAACAACGCGATCCTTGTGATCGCCGGCGACGTGACGCTGGCCGAG
>CAZGNQ010000430.1:0-2618 GCA_964527285.1 uncultured Hyphomicrobiales bacterium
CGCGTTGGAGCCGACGTTCGGCGGCATCAATCTTGAGGATATCAAATCGCCCGAGTGCTTCGAGATTGAGGAGTGTCTGCGGGCCCGCATGGCGATCCCGGTGTTCCACGACGATCAGCACGGCACGGCGATCATCGTGGCGGCCGCCGTCCGCAACGGGCTGGAACTCGCCGGCAAGACCATGGCTGATGCCAAGGTTGTCACGTCCGGCGCCGGCGCGGCGGCCCTCGCCTGCCTCAACCTGCTTGTTTCCCTCGGGGTGAAGCGGGAGAATATTTGGGTCACGGACATCCACGGCCTCGTGCATGAGGGCCGCAACGAGGAGATGGACCGCTGGAAATCCCGGTTCGCACAGCCCGGGCCACACCGCAATCTTGGCGATGTCATCGCCGGGGCGGACGTCTTCCTCGGGCTATCAGTTGGCAACGTGCTGAAGCCGGAGTTTCTGCAGCGCATGGCGGAGCGTCCGCTGGTGCTGGCGCTCGCCAATCCCACCCCTGAGATCATGCCGGACGTCGCCAAGGAAGCGCGGCCTGATGTCATGATCTGCACCGGGCGGTCCGACTACCCCAATCAGGTCAACAATGTTTTGTGCTTCCCCTTCATCTTCCGAGGTGCGCTCGATGTGCAGGCCACCCAGATCAATGAGGAGATGAAAAAAGCCGCCGTTGAAGCAATCGCCGAGTTGGCCCGCGCATCCTCTTCTGAGGTCGCCGCCCGCGCCTATGGCGGAGAGACGCGGCTTTTCGGTCCCGAAAGTCTCATCCCAACGCCATTCGATCCTCGCCTGATCCTGAAGGTCGCGCCGGCCGTTGCGCGCGCCGCCATCGACACCGGCGTGGCGAAGAAACCGATTGCCGATTTCGAGGCCTATGAGGAACGGCTCAGCCGATTTGTTTTCCGCTCCGGCCTCATCATGAAGCCGGTGTTCGAGAACGCAAAATCAGAGCCCAAGCGCGTGATCTACGCGGAGGGCGAGGACGAGCGCATCCTGCGTGCCACGCAGGTGGCCACCGAGGAGGGCATCGCCAAGCCGATCCTGGTGGGCCGGCCGGATGTCATCCGCGCACGGATCGAGCGCTTCGGCCTGACCATTGAACCCGGCCGCGATTTCGAGATCATCAACCCTGAAAAGGACGATCGCTACCGCGAGTACGTCGATCTCTACCTCAAGCTCATGTGCCGGCGCGGCGTGACGCCGGAGCGGGCGCGCACGGTGGTGCGGACCCGGGCGACAGTCATCTCCGCCCTGGCCGTCCACCGCGGCGAGGCCGATGCGATGATCTGCGGATTGGAGGGGCGTTTCGATCGCCATCTCAACCACATCAATAGCATCCTGGGACGGGCGCCGGGCGTGACGGGCCATTCGGCTGTCAGCCTCGTGATCCTGCCCCAAGGGGCGTACTTCATCTCCGACACGCACGTAACGCCGGAGCCCACACCCGAGGAAGTCGCCGAGACCACGATGATGGTCGCGGAGACGGTGCGTCGGTTCGGTATCACGCCAAAGGTGGCGCTGCTCTCACACTCCAGTTTCGGCTCGGCGGAAACCAAGAGCGCGCGCACAATGCGAGAGGCTGTTCGGCAGTTGCGCCGACGCGCGCCTGAAATCGAAGTCGAAGGCGAGATGCTGGCGGACGCGGCGCTGGATGAAGCATTGCGCGCGCGGATTTTCCCGCACTCACGACTGACAGGCACGGCCAATGTTCTCATCATGCCGACGTTGGATGCGGCGTCGATCGCCTGTGAGATGATCAAGGCGCTCGGTAATGCGTTGTCTGTCGGGCCGATCCTGATCGGGTCATCGCGCCCGGCGCACATCCTCACGCCCAGCGTTACATCGCGAGGCGTGGTCAATATGACGGCTTTGGCTGTCGTCGAGGCGCAAAACGTGCGCGGTCCCGTTCTCCTGGAAACCGACGACTGAGGCCGAAGTGTGCGCGGCTGGCCTGCCGGGAAGCCGGCTTGCCCGTCGCGTAGCCGGCGCGCGTGCGCGAGACATCGCATTGGAACGCCCAAGCCGATGGCTTTTGGCGCCAAAAATCGATGTCAGGGCGCGAAGATGTCTCGACATGGCAGCGGCTTTCGCTTATGCGGTGCGCTTTCCGAGCTTCGCCCGCGGGAGGTGTTGTCGGCATCCGACGGAACCGCTGAGGCGCGGCACTGTGTGCCCGAACGCCGCGCGGAACCGGGGTGCCGGCCCGACCGTGGATTGGCCGCCCGCCACTCCGATCGCCGGGACCAGGCGCGGCCGGAGGGCCGCCGCCGGCTCCACGCGCCGCAACGACCTGAGGTTTTTTGTCATGAATATCATTCAGCAGCTTGAGGCCGAGCACGCGGCAGAACTCGAAGCATCGCGGCCCATCCCAGAGTTTGGACCCGGTGACACGGTGCGCGTGAACGTGCGGGTGCGCGAAGGCAACCGCGCGCGGGTGCAGGCGTATGAAGGGGTTTGCATCGCGCGTTCCGGCGGCGGGCTGAATTCCAGTTTCACCGTGCGCAAGATTTCCTACGGCGAAGGCGTGGAGCGGGTGTTTCCGATTTACTCGCCGCTGATCGACAGCATTGAAGTGGTGCGCCGCGGTAAGGTGCGCCGGGCCAAGCTCTATTACCTGCGC
>CAZGNQ010000431.1:0-2614 GCA_964527285.1 uncultured Hyphomicrobiales bacterium
CGCGCTCCACAACCTCGCCGTCCAGCTCCAGCACCAGGCGCAGCACGCCGTGCGCTGCGGGATGCTGGGGGCCGAAGTTGATGTTGAAATTGCGGATTTCGGTTTCAGCCATGGCTGATCGGCTCCTGATCGGGCGCGGGAAATCCGCGGTAGATGTCGGCGAAAACCAAGCGAGCGGCCGGGGTGCGAAGTTCGATCTCTGCCTCCAGCCCACGCAATTCAGTCGGGCCTTCTGGCCATGAGCCATCGGCACCGCGCTGCCAGAGCGTTGCCGCGGGCTGCGTCTGCGCAAACACCACGTAGGCCTGCAGTGATGCCAAAGACAGGTATTCAGCTCGCTTGATCACCAAGTCGCGTGCGAGACTGTCCTTTGACAGCACCTCCACAATAACAAGCGGTTGTGTGCTGGTCGTTTCATCGTTCGGGGCGACGGCGGGTTCCACAACAACGTCGGGAAAACGCACCGTGTTGCCCGTTTCGACACCGAATTCGCGCAGCACCGTGAATGCCGACCGGTCGAGCTGCTGCCTCAACTCAAACGTTACATTGTCCGCAACGCTGTGATGGCGCCGCGTCCCTCCGGTCATCTGCTGCACGATCAGGCCGTCCTCGAGTTCATAGCGCTGCTCGGGGTGGGCGCGCAGATAGGCAAAGAACTCGTCCTTCGTGGCGCGCGCAAACGGGCCACGCCTAGTCAGTTGGCGCAGCAGTTCCGCATCGCGGGCCGACCGCGATGCGTCGTCCAGTGGCGTGTGGTCCCAGAGGGTCATCGGTCGTCCGGTCAGGCCGAAAGGGCGGATTGCAACAGTTGGCTACGTAAAGCCGCACGACGTGCCCCACAAGCCCGACCCACGTCGCGCGTCATCCAGTCCGACGCCGAGATAGCACGAAAACCTGGCAGCGCGTGTGCGCTGCCGGGCTTGAGGGAGCTGGCGGATGCTGCAGGCGCGCAGCCCGCAGGTGCATCACCGTTGGCAGATGATTTGCTGGAAGCTGTCGCAGCCCGGCTGCGCGCAAATGGCCCCGGTGCCGATCAACCGCGTCGGCGGCACATTGGCGGCCTTGTTAAAACTGGCAGCGCGGGCGTGCCCCTTGGCGCGGCAAAACGCATCGGCAGCACCCTGGCCGCACTGCTCTGCCCACTGAAAGCACCAGTCCACGCGGTAACCGTTCAGAACGGGCGCATCGTAGCGCACCGTCGTCGGCGCGCGCTGACAGTCGATGTAGCTGAACGTGTCGCAGCCAGGTTGACTGCAAATTGCCCCAGTGCCGAGCAGCCGGGTCGGCGAACCATTGCCACGCTTGGCAAACCCTGTTGCGCGCTCAAAACCCTGGTTGCGGCAATACGCATTTGCCGCCGGCTGACCACACTGCGCGGCCCAGGTGAAGCACCAGTCAAGGTTGTAACCGGTTGGGTGTTTTGGATTGGCGAAGCGGCGGGTCTCGGCCTGAGCAACTGCGCTCGATGCCACCAGTGCCGTCACCATGAGGACTGCATAAGCCAGACGTTGCATCATCTGATTTCTCCACTAAACGTGGCCAGCCGCCCAGGGACCGCCGGCAACAATCGCAAACGATCAGTGGAAGTTTCAGAAGGGTTAATGCCTCCGCCAAGACGGCGAAGCGCCGTGGGTTACGGTCTTGCGCGCCCTTTTGCCGGACGAACGCAAGGGGATGGCCGCCGATGCGCTCGCGTCAGTGGTTGGCTTTTTCATCGCCGGGAAGCTGGTAGTCCGTCCCCTCCCAAGGCGAGAGGAAATCAAAGGAGCGGAACTCCTGCATCAATTGCACAGGCTCATAGACGACCCGCTTGACCTCATCGTCATAGCGCACCTCGACGTGCCCGGTCAGCGGGAAGTCCTTGCGCAGGGGATGGCCCTGGAACCCGTAGTCCGTCAGGAGCCGACGCAGGTCCGGATGGCCTGAAAAGAGGATGCCATAGAGGTCGTAGGCTTCGCGCTCGAACCAGTCGGCGCAAGCGAACACCGGCGTGATGCTCGGCACCGGCGTCGCCTCATCGGTCTGCACCCGCAGGCGGATCCGCTGGTTCTGGCGCGGGCTGAGCAGGTGATAAACCACGTCAAACCGGCGCTCACGCCCGGGATAGTCCACGCCGCAGACATCGATCAGCACTTCGAACAGGCATTGGGCATCGGTGCGCAGCAGCCGCACCGTGTCGACGATGCGCTCACGCACCACATGCAGCGTCAGTTCCTGATGGCGAATGTCGGCTGCAACGATTGCGTCGCCCAGCCGCTCTTCCAGATGCGCCTGCAGGTCAACCAACGCCGTTGCACGTTGCGCCGCCAGTTCAATTGCGCGCGACATGTGCTCTCCTTTTGGCCCAAGGGCTGGCTTTGCAGTCAAACGTCGCCCGGGCGGCATGCGCGGGGCACACGGCACAACGGCGGTGCCTCAGCGCTCGATCGTTCCGGTGCGACGGATTTTGCGCTGTAGCAGCAGGATGCCGTACACCAGCGCCTCCGCCGTTGGCGGGCAGCCCGGCACGTACACATCCACCGGCACAACACGATCGCAGCCCCGCACCACGGCGTAGGAATAGTGGTAATAACCGCCACCGTTGGCGCACGATCCCATCGAGATGACGTAGCGC
>CAZGNQ010000432.1:0-2612 GCA_964527285.1 uncultured Hyphomicrobiales bacterium
GGGCCCGGCCGCAACGCCCGCGTTCGCCGCAACGCCTGCGTTCATTGTCACAGGCGAGGGCGGTGGCATGTTCGCAGCCAGCGCCTTTGCCTTTACGCTCGGTCGCCTCAACGCGGTTGATCCGGCGTTCGACGAAAAAGTTTTTGCGATCAGCAGTGTGTCTGGTGGCTCGCTTGGCGCTGCGCTCCATACCGTTGAGCATCATCTCAACGGCTGCCAGCCAGATCCCACGGTAATACCAGAACGAAATACCGGTCCGTCATCAGAACGCCTGCGTGAACTTCTCACGGCGCCATTTTTTGCGGCCGTCCTTGGCAATCTTCCAGCGGATGGGTTCCGGAAGTTTACGAACAGCCTTGGTCCAACGCAGGATCGCTCTGATGCTTTCCGCAAATTACTGCTGAAGCGGTGCCCCCAAAGCGCGATCAGCTTGCATGAGCTGTCGCGACGAAACGGCGTTCCCGCCCTCGTCATGAACACCACCTGGATGGCGAATGCCCACCGCGTCGCGTTTGCGCCGATGAGCCTGAGGGAAGTTGGCGACGGCACACTCTGGGCCTTTCAGGATGTTTTTGCCGCTCAAAACCCGACACGTCAGGGAGAGCCATTCAAACCCACCCTGGCCCAAGCCGCTGTCACCAGTGCGCGGTTCCCGTTTGCGCTGCCGCCGCTCACACTGCGCTCACAGGGCAGCCTCTACAATTTCGGAGATGGTGGCTACGCTGATAATTCAGGTGTTGTTACGGGTCTGGAACTCTTCAAAGGGCTTGCGCGCAACACCAGGGAGATCGACCCGTTCCTGCTGAAAATTATTTTCAATTATGAGGAGGTCGATCGTTTCAAAGGCGATGGCACTGCCTTTGCGGACTTCTTCGCGCCAGTGCGCGCGATCCTGGGGGTGCGGGACAATCTTGCGGGAAAAGCCATCGCCCGCTCACGCCAGGAAATAGACCCGTCGCGGATTGCCACCGTGCAAATTGATCAGAAAGCGGTAAAGATCGGTCTCGGCCTGCAATTGTCCCGCACAAGCGTGGAGACGATTGCGCTGCTGGTTGGGCGGCCGGAATGGTGCACAGGAAAGCCGCAGCCCAAAAGCGTCATCTATCGAAACAGTTGCGCCCTCAAGAAAACGCTCGATTTCGCACGTGGCGTTCGGTCGGGGTCAACTGAAAAAGCAAACGCGCCAAGCAGCAACTGACGGTGCAACACTGCTCAATCAGCCGTCCCTCAATCAGCCGTCCCTCAATCAGCCCTGCGCCGGGTGGCGCTCGGCCGCTCGGGTTCCGTCGGCCCCGTACCAATCCCCCGGTGCCGTGGGCCGGGTCCCCCAAGCCATCAATCCTTAAAAATCACCGTCAGCGCCCGGTATCCGGTCTTGGTCAGCACTGGCGGGAATGCGACCGTCGGAGCGCCTGCATCGGTTGAGACCTCAGCCTGCACCGTCCCGTCCCCAGCAGCCGTCGGTGCCGTATCCTGCGCGCTTGCCACGCTCTGAATGGCGCGCGGATCGGGGTGCGGAACGCCGTCGCGGCGATAGCCCCAACGCCGCCCCCGGCTTTGGCTTTTCCAGAACCGCGGCACCTCGCCCCATCGCATGTCCTTGCTGAGGATGTCGTCGCGACCCTGCAGGCGATTGAGCAAGGCAAGCGCATTGCGCTTGGTCATGCGGATGCAGCCGTGGCTGTCGATGGTGCCCAAACGACGATACCGCCCGTTGGTGGTGCCATGGAACGCCACGCCGGATCGCCGCCCGCCGGAGTAGTGCAAATCGATGTACATCACATTGATCATGCCCGGCGACGAGTAGCCCCGCGCCATGCGGTAGCGCCGCTCATCAAGCGCAAAGACGCCAAGCGGTGTGGGCCCGGAGCGGCGATCTCCGCGATACTTTCGGCCCGTCGAAACCTTCCAGGAGTAGGGCGCGGCCATGCCCGCCGGCAGCCCCTGGCGGCGCCAGTAGCGCTCATCCCACATGGCAATGCGCCACGGTCCGCCAATGGCATCGCGGTGCAGCACCCACATGCGCTGGGCGGTCTCTCCGCTCGGCGCCGCGTTCACGTAGAAGGCGATGGTATAGCGCGGGTCGAGCTCACTGGGCGCCCGGTACAGTTTGCCGGCCTTTCCCTTCAGCCCCTCCAGGTACTCAATGGCCGGCGTGCCGAATTTTGCACGGAAGGCGGCGAGGGCTGCGGCCTTCTTTTCTTCCGCAAGAGGCGAGATGGTAGGAAGCGTCGCGATCGCGCGCGGCGCCGTCGTGGGCCGGGCTGATGCGGTGTGCGCCCAGGCGCCGTTCAGCAGGGTCATCACGCCTGCCAAGCACAAGCCCAAGCCGAGGCCCATCAGCAGACGCCCGGACAGCACTTGAGGCACCAACTGAGGGATCAATTGTCCAACTCGGGTTTTTATCGATCGGACGATCATTTCACGGCCCCCGCGTCTGAGCATGTGATTTGACCATGCCATGGGCACGTTGACAGGTGCCAAACGCCAACTGTCACATTCGGGTGAAATCCCTTTGAAGGCGTTGCGCTTTTGCGGGAGTGGTCAAAACGGGCCGGGGGGGGGAAGGGGGAAGGGGCACGCCAGCGTTAGCGCCAAGCCAAGGGGTCTTT